>DASWJH010000046.1 GCA_036397255.1 Nitrospiria bacterium | reverse complement strand
ACAATTCTACAAATTTTGAGTGTGTCGCTGTTCGAAAAAACCCCAATATTACAAGCGCTTTCTTCGATTGATTACGAAGATGAAACCATTGATGACGATAACCAATTGAATTTATTTGTATAACGTTGGGACAGTAGTGTAAGGGAATATTGATTTAATTCCCGCATAAGTTTAAAAGAGAACTGGTTGGGTCCCATGGAGGCTTAAGACTGACGTTCCCCTACTGTCCATGGGATCCTATTGGGGCTTTTCCGATTGAAAATAACAATAAGGAATGTCTTTTTTCTGACTTTTATTGCTCATCAATCAAAAAAATCAACCCAATTTTAGTTTTTCAGTTCATGGCCCTTCTCAACATTTCCATTGCTTCCTAAAGGGCAATCTGATTTATTGTTTTCCATGGGCAAATTTTTTAAATTCTTTTTTGGGCCAATTCTGGTTTCTTTTCTTTTTTATAATACCGCTGATTTATCCGCTGAGGGAAAGATTACTGATCAAGTAGGGGTGGCGGTATTAAACAACAAGATTTATGGGGCTGCCCCCAGCGGGCAGTTGGCGCTTTTTGAGCTTTCCGCAGGGGAAGAGGTTATAGGGATAGAAAGCAGAGGTATTAATGCCCTCGTAAGGACCTCCACCCGTTTATTGGGGTTCTCAGGGCCGCTTCAGCAATGGTCGGAGAGGCGGCCGAACCTTTTCGATTCTTTTATCGAGTCCATTGTTACCCCCCAGCTTATTTTCGTTCGCAATCAAAAAACACTTTACGGATTCCAAGGGCTCCGAGCCCAATGGAAAAAAGAGGAGCTAGATACCCACGAAGAATTCAAAGAGGTTCTTTTTGGAGAAAATTTGGTGGTTGCGATTACCAACCGGAGAGTTTTAGCCTTATCGGCCTTTACAGGGGGGTTTTTCTTAAGAGACCTTTCCAGACAGGAGGAATTTTTAGACAAGGTCGTCAATGATAATATTGCTATTCTAACTACCTCTCAACGCAGATTGATTTTTAGGTCCAAACTTGCCGTCTGGGCAGAACTGCGATAACCCAACCCATCCTGATACGGTTTTATAAGAGAAAACCCCTTTATTAAATATTTTCCCTGCACCTCAAGCCTCTATAACCATCGCTGGAAGGTCTAAATTTATAACCGATTTGGTTTATCAAAAAAGGAGTCTGACCGGTGAAAGGAAAGAATTAAAATTTCACGCCCAAGATTTGAGGTTTTTAAAAAAAAAAGATCTTCATTTTTCTACAAAAACCTTCCCATAAATACACACCCAATTTTTTATTCTCTTTTTAAGACCCTAAAACCGAATTCTTGAAGACCCTCTTTTTGCTCTATCTTTTAAACACGTTCGGAGGAAAATTTAAAGAAAAAATCAAGAAATAGCTTGCTACCCGGAAGGGTAATTTATAAAATCATTTTTTTAAATCTGTGAAACCCCTCTCGATGAAAAATAAATGTTGTTTTTTCGATGTGGACTTTGTGCGGAGAAAAGGGAACCTTTTCAGAATTTTTTCGATATCTGTTATATTGAGTGTGTGGGTTGAAGCGGAGGATGAGGATGAAAATATCTGTGTGGGGTGTTCGGTTTTGTTTGATCAGTTTTTTCCTTTTTGGTTTTTTTAATGTAGCCTACCCGGGCACATTGGAGCCCCTGGGGGTTCAGGATGCAAGACTTCTTCAAAAAAATGATGGTGAATTTCGGGTGGGTTTTTCTTATTTTCACGATCTTCATAATCAATTTCAGGCTAAAGACCTGAATCGAAGAGTGGCTGAGATACCCTCTCTCAGTTTAAACTTTGGGTTGGGGGAAAGGGTAGAAGGGCAGGTGTCATATAGTTTTCTTTACCTGCAACAGGATGGTAAAGGAGGAATGTGGGGTACCGGGGATATGACTTTTGGATTTAAGGTCAAGGTGAAACGGGATTCCCCCTCATTTCCTGCCTTGGCGGTCCGTTTAGGGGCAAAGCTACCCAATGCCGATGACACTCAAAATTTTGGAAATGATGCCTCAAATATTTTCGTAGATTTCTTGGGGACAAAACATTTTCCTTGGGTGGATATCCATTTGAACCTTGGCTTGACGATTATTGGGTCTCCCCCCGGGGGTGGGGGGGGGCAGGACGATCTTTTAAATTACGGACTGGGGTTTGTAATTCCTGTTTTACCCCAAACGGTCACATTCCTTTTTTCGGTTGAAGGGTTGGATTTTGAGGATTCCCTCAATGGGCGGGGAGCGGTCAGGGGGGGATTTCAATATATATGGAAAGGCTTTATTGTAGATGTAGGTGCTAGTGCGGGCTATGTGGGTAAGAGCGAAGATTGGAGTTTTCAGGCCGGTTTAACCATTCCAATCATACTTCCTCCTCATTGGTGAGCTCCTTTTGGGTGAGGTTCCCTGAACCCAAAATCCTTTTAAGGTTCTTCCATTTCCCATAATAAAAAATCAGGGGGTAAAACTGGATCAAAATAAGAGGTTTATTTTATAAGAGGTTTATTTTATAAAATGAGAACCCCCCTGTCCAGGAGGTTCCCTTTTAGCTGTTTTGTTCCACTCACTCTATTATGAGAATTTAAAGATTTTTTCTTTAAAAGAAGTGACCCATTAGGTCAAAAACTCCTAAACTTATGGGGTTTCCGTGGTTTTAAACCCAAAAGGACCTCTCCTGGCAAAAAGCCAACCCCAAGATTTTGATGGTTTTTCTTAAAAAATCCTGTATAATGGAAAAATTGATTCTTAGAAGCCCCCCTATTTTTAATGATAACTGCCATTCTTATTATTAAGAAGACACCTTTTTGACTTTGTTTAAGAAAGGAAAAAATCTAAATGAATCCCCGTTTTCGTAAAAGCCTTTCAAATAAGATCTTTAAGACCGATATGGTCACGCTCCGCCAGGAAACGGATGTTACCTTTTACCGGAGCAGTGGTCTAGGAGGAGAAAAAAAGCATAATACAGAAACCGCTGTGCGTTTGAGCCATCGTCCCTCTGGGCTTAAGGTCATTGCCACCGAACACCGATCCCAACCCAAAAATCGTCAGCTGGCTTTTCAGCAGCTTCAAAAAAAGCTTTTGGAATTAAACCGAACCAGTAAAAAGCGGGTGCCCACAAAAACCCCTCCAGTGGTTCAAGAAAAACGAATACCAAGTAAACAAAGCCTTTCCAAAAACAAGGTTTTGCGGGCAAATGTCCGCAATAAGTAAAAAAACCTTCCTTTTCAAAGTCATTTCTGTTTTTTTATATCATTGTAATCATTTGGAATATCCATCTTTTGGTTAATATGCCAAACTCGGTTGGCGTTTTAATATCATTTCCAAAGGATTTCACTCGGATGGTTTAAAGGGCTTTCTTGACGGGGGGCATGAAAATGCTATATTTGGATATGGCAGGTATGTCCCAAAGCTACTGATTATAAAAGTTTTTTTTTGTTCTTCGGTTTCCCTGCCTTAAATTAAAAATCATCCATCTTACACCTTCAAAAATTTATATGGAAAAAGAAGATGAAGTCTCCTACAGTCGCTTTCCCTTAAGGTTTTATGCATTGGTCTTGGTTTTAACTTCTGTGGTTCTTTCTGTGTTGGGATGGAATTCCTATCGGTCTTTTCATATCCATCAAAATGAGCAAGAGCGTACCTTTCGACTCAATGCGTTACAATATTCCATCCTCTACCTTGATGAAGTTCTCACTATGTCTGCCCGAATGGCCGCAGCAACAGGTGATTCCCAATGGGAGGGGCGTTACCGGATTTATGAACCCAAATATAAAGAGTTTATCGGCCAAATTAAAGAGATTGGTCCATATGGAAGAGAAACTTCCGGAGAATGGGGACGAAGAGAGAAGTTAGGTCAAATTGAAAATCTGATTTTTGCACTGGTTCGGCAAAACCGAAAAGACGAAGCGCTCGCCATTATTTTCAGAGGTGAATATGAGGAGCAAAAACAGATATATAATAAGGGCTTTCAGGTTTATTCCGGCACCCCAGGGGTACTCCTCGCCCAGAATTTAAAAGAAAGAATTATTTATTTGGATGAAGTGTTGACCATGTCGGCCAGAATGGCCGCGGCGACAGGGGATTTGAGGTGGGAACAGCGGTATCGTAGTTTTGAGCCTCAATTGGAAACTGCCATTGAACAAGCCATGGAATTTGCTCCTTTTGGAAAAGAAGCCGCAGCTCAAACGGAAGCTGCGAATATCAAGTTAATTGAAATGGAGAACCATGCTTTTTCTTTTGTCCGTCAGGGACGCCTTAAAGAAGCCAGCCAAATTTTATTTAGCGATGAATATGAAAACCAGAAATATGTTTATGCGGAGGGGATGGAACTTTTCTCGCAATTGCTTAAACAAAATGCAGAAGCAACCCTGGCTTGGGAGAGGAAAAAATTAATTTTTTCCGTTGCCATTATTATTGCTATTCTCCTGTTTTTGTTAATTGCCTGGTTGGCCGTATTGCAAACTTTAAGAAAGTGGCAGAAGGCACTTCTTCAAGTCAATCAAAATTTAAACCTTCAAACCCATGAATTGGAAAGAACCAATATTGATTTGACTCATGAAATTTTTGAACGGAAAAGAATTGAAGAAGCACTCCGGCTGAGTGAGGCCCGATTTAGCGGTATTTTGGATATTGCCCATGAAGCGATTATTTCCATTGATGAAGGCCACCGAATTCTTCTTTTCAATAAAGGGGCAGAACAAATCTTCGGGTATTCACAACAGGAGGTCCTTGGAGGGCCCATGGACATTTTATTGCCGGAAAGGTTTAGGGCCAAACATTGGGAACATGTTCTATCATTTGTCCAATCTGATGTGGTTTCTCGGAGAGTAGGGGGGCGAAGGGAAATTCTGGGTAAACGGAAAAATGGAGAAGAGTTTTTCGGGGAAGCCTCTATTTCAAAATTAGAACTGGGTCTGGAAAAGATTTTTACCGTGGTCCTAAGGGATATTACCGAACGTAGAAGAACCGAAGAGGAATTGAGATCTAGTGAGGAACGATTTAGACAGTTTGCAGAAAATGTAAAAGAAGTGTTTTGGATGGGGGATGTTAAAAAAAACCAGATGATTTATATCAGTCCTGCCTATGAGGAAATATGGGGCAAGTCACGGGAAATTCTGTATCAATCGTTGGACACGTGGCTGGATGATATCCACCCGGAGGAAAAAAATCGACATTCATCGGCTGGGAGCCCGGAACAAGGGGATTCTCAGGAGGAATATCAAATTGTCAGACCCGATGGTTCCCGGCGTTGGATACGGGATCGCGCTTTTCCGGTTCGAGACCAATCAGGAGAAATTTACCGTTTGGCGGGGATCGCCGAGGACATTACTGAGCGCAAATGTGCAGAGCAATCCCTCCAGAAAAGGGAAAAGCAACAAAAGGTTCTGAGTGAAATTGGTGCTTTATGCCTATCCACGGGGCATTTAACCGAGGCAATGGAAAAGGCGGTTAAAATGGTGGCCGAGATACTGGATGTGGAAATGTGTAAGATCCTCCTTTTAAACGAAAAGGAGGACTCCCTTTTATTGGCGGCGGGAATAGGGTGGCAGGAAGGTCTCGTTGGAAAGGCTATGATTCCAAACCATCATGGATTCCAAGATGGGTATACTTTGATGGTCAATGGACCTGTGATGGTTGAAAATTTGCTAACGGAAACTCGGTTTAAAGGGCCCCCTTTATTATATGACCATCAGGTAATGTCAGGTTTCAGTGTTCCCATGGTCTCTCAAGGACGTGCCATTGGAGTAATGGGGGCTCATTCCAAAAGGCCCCAAAAACTTCCCCAGGACGATTTAGAATTTTTACAAAGTGTGGCAAGCCTTATTGCGGTTGCTATTTCCAGAAAAAGGGCGGAAGAAGCGTTGGCTGAGCAAGCGATCCGGGACCCTCTTACGGGTTTATATAATCGTCGTTATTTTAATTTTAAGATGGTGGAGGAAATCAAAAGGGCTTCCAGATGTAAACAAACTTTGGCGGTTCTTTTATGTGATCTAGACCGGTTTAAGGAGGTCAATGATTCCAGGGGCCATGATGCGGGTGATGAGGTCATTAAAGCGGTTGCTAAAAGTATTCAAGATTCAACCCGGGGGATTGATTTGGTTTTTCGATGGGGGGGAGATGAGATTGTTGTGGTTTTATCCGATCCCACTCGGGAGGGAATATTGACCGCTTCAGAGCGAATCCGGAAAGGGGTGCACAAGATCAATGCCCAATTCAGGAGTGATCTGGATATGAGTATAGGGGTTTCCTTATACCCTGAGCATGGAAAAGGCCCCGATGATTTGATCCGGTTGGCTGATTGGGCCCTATACTTATCTAAGAAGGGAGGGGATAAAATTCACATTGGCGAGGAAGAATATCACCTGGATGAACATTCAGTAAAGGTGGTTTTTCAACCGTTGGTTGACCTTCATTCTAGAAAGGTTTTGGGTTATGAAGCGTTGAGCCGCGACCCACAAGGCAAATTAAGTATTTTGGAACTTTTTAAACGTTACCAAGCCATTGGGCAACTGTACGAATTAAAATCCCTTTGTTTTCATTTACAACTGAAAAAAGCACAAGAGGCGGGGTTAAAACGGGTTTTTATCAACGTGGATTTTCAATTGTTGAATCAAATTGAAATTGTTCCTAAGCCAATAGAAATGGATGTAATCCTTGAAATTTCTGAAGTAGAGGCTTTGTATGATATTGAAAATCATCTTAAAATGGTAAAAAAATGGCGCGAAAAGGGGTTTCAATTTGCCATCGATGATTTCGGGGCTGGATTTATCTCTCTTCCTTTTATTGCCCAAGTCATTCCAGATTATATTAAGCTGGATCGATCCACCATGTTGCAAGCGGTATCTTCTCAGGATTTTAGGAATTTTTCTCAGGATTTGGTTCGGGCGCTGAGAAATTTTTCCAAAGAAGGAATCATTGCAGAGGGGATTGAAACGGAAAAAGAACTAAAAGTAGTTAAAGCGATTGGCGTCAATATCGGGCAGGGCTATTTATTTGGAAAACCTAAAGAATTGAAATCATAAATTCCACGTTTTCCTAAATCCCAAAATTTATACAAATTGTTAAATTCCTTTTTTTAAGATTAAATTCCCTCAAAAAATACGCTTTTTTCTTATCCTTGAATTTCCCCTCGGAATGGTTTTTTAAAAATCGACGGTCCTTTTGAAAAACCTGTATTGACACCTTTCAAAAAGATGGGTATCCTGTTTGGCAATTTTGGGGAAGGGATGCCCATGGGTCGGCCCTCTTTCCTTTGCCCTTCTTTGAATTCAACCCTCTTTCCCGTCAATTTCCATCGCGGGTTTTTCTGATTAGGTTCAAAAGGAGTTAGACCTTTTTCTAAGGGAACAAACTGATGCGCTGATTTCCTTTTAAAGGGTTGTCAGGGAATCAAGGAAAAGAAAGTTTTTTTTTGGTTTTCGGTTGCTTTTCGGTAAAGGGATGGGTTGTTTCGGGACCCTTTACTAGAACAGAAAAACGCAAAACGGTTTGAAATTTTGTGGAAGTACCGGTTTTTTAGGTTGAATCAAATCTAAACCCTATCAGGGAGGAGCGTACCATGAAATTGGTGAGTGCCATCATCAAACCTTTTAAATTAGATGATGTTCGGGCGGCCCTTTCCGAAATTGGTGTACAAGGAATGACCGTTATTGAAGTTAAGGGTTTTGGCCGACAAAAGGGGCATACTGAGATCTACCGAGGAGCGGAGTATACGGTGGATTTCCAGCCCAAGGTCAAAATTGAAGTGGCCATTGAAGCCAGCATGATGGATCAGGTAATTGAAACCATCATCAAATCCGCCAAAACGGGAAAAATTGGCGATGGAAAAATATTTGTTCATGACTTGTCACAGGTCATTCGAATTCGGACAGGAGAAAGTGGAAAAGAGGCCCTGTAACCTTTCTAAGGGAGAAGACCGATGCGTTCATTAATAAAAATAGGTTGGAGTTTTTTTGCTTTTGCTACTTTTGAGACCCTTACCCTTTCCAGGGCCTTTGCGGATCAAGGTTCAGGGCTCAATACGGGAGATACGGCTTGGATGCTTACTTCCGTGGTACTGGTTTTGTTTATGACTATTCCTGGGCTCTCTCTTTTTTATGCGGGTTTGGTCCGTAGTAAAAATGTTTTATCGATTTTGATGCAGTGTTTCAGCATCACCTGTCTGATGACGGTATTGTGGCTGATATACGGATATAGTCTTGCCTTTGGAAATGGAGGACCTCTGAACCCGTTTGTGGGAGGATTTGAAAAAGCCCTTCTTTTAGGGGTGGACCGGGAGGCTTTGAGTGGGACCATCCCCGAAACGGTTTTTGCCATGTTTCAACTAACCTTTGCGATTATTACCCCGGCCCTCATTGTTGGGGGATTTGCCGAACGGATTAAATTTTCTGCGGTTCTTTGGTTTTCTGTTCTTTGGGTGACATTGGTTTATGCCCCGATCTGTCATTGGGTTTGGGGTTCAGGTGGTTGGTTGGCAGAACGGGGTTTAATGGATTTTGCGGGGGGAACCGTGGTCCATATCAATGCGGGGGTGGCGGCACTGGTTGCAGCGATTGTAATGGGGAAACGGACTGGATTTCCCGATACCCCAATGGCTCCCCATAATATGACCATGACGGTAACAGGGGCTTCCATGCTTTGGGTCGGTTGGTTTGGCTTTAATGCAGGCAGTGCGGTTGCCTCGGATGGCAATGCGGGAATGGCCATGATCGTCACCCATATTGGGGCGGCCGCAGGTTCTCTGGCTTGGATGTTTAGTGAATGGTTAAAACATGGAAAACCAAGCGTATTAGGGATTGTGACCGGGATGGTTGCAGGGTTGGGGACCATCACCCCCGCCTCGGGATTTGTTGGACCTTTAGGCGCATTGGCAATTGGAACCACCGCTGGAATCGTGTGTTTTTGGGCGACCCATATTATGAAACGGATTTTACATATAGATGATTCCCTTGATGTTTTCCCTGTCCATGGGATCGGGGGGATTACGGGAACCCTTTTGACCGGTATTTTTGCAGCGGCCAGTCTAGGGGGCGTTGGTTTTGGAGAAAATGGATCAATGGGTCAACAAATAGTAACCCAGTTCATCGGGGTGGGTGCCACCATTGTGTGGTGCGGTGTCGTTTCGTTTATTATCTTTAAAGTGATAGACGCTACGGTTGGTTTAAGAATTAATGAGGAGGATGAAACAGAGGGCTTGGATATTGTCCTTCATAATGAGCGGGGATATAATCTTTAATTTTGTTCCGCTAAAGGCCCAGATTCAACAATTCATTTCTTTTTTTGATCGGGGTGGAAAGCGATGGTTTACCTTGCAATTCACCCTGATCCTTCCTTCATTTTTCAATTTCCTTTAAAATTTTAATATAAAACTGGTTTTTGATCCTATTGGGAAAAGGGGTCAAAAAAGTAAGAATAAAAGAGATATACTACTCGTTTGGGGATATGATGATAAGCGAGGAAGAAAAAGGTAGACCTCGGGATAATTTATTTATACAATGCTCCCCTTTAAAACCAATGGATTAACTGGAAACCTATAGCGGAGCAGATTAGTCTGTTCGTGTTTAAATTGAATTACATTCAAGTTCCTGCCCTTTTTTTCCTGTTTTCTGTTTTAATCCCATCCTGTGGGGGTTCCGTTGACAATGGCCAACCCTCAGTGATCGTAGGGCCCAAGGGGGGATCGGTTACCAGCCCGGATGGAAAAGCAACGGTAACCATTCCTCCTGGGGCCCTTTCTCAGGATGTTTTGATTCGCATTACACAAATCACCACACAACCTTTTCTTCAAATAGATTCCTCCTACCAATTTGAACCCAGTGGTATTATTTTTTCTCAACCGGTAACCATTTCTATTCATTATGAGGAAGCCGCTCTTTTTTCGGATTTAGATGAAGCTAATTTTGTTTTGGGAAAACTCCTGGCGGGGGGGTGGGTCGGGGTTCAATCATCTTCCGTTGATATGGTCCAGAATAAAGTGAACGGAACAACCATGGGTTTCAGTACCTTTGGGGTTATTGTGATGAAAACGGGAAAAAGTTTTGTTCAAACAGGGAGTTTAAAAAATCAACGGATTGCCCATACCGCTACGCTTTTAAAGAATGGAAGGGTTCTTATTGCGGGAGGAACAGATATTACCAATTCCATTTACGATAGTGCAGAACTCTATAACATATCAAAAGGGTCCTTTGAGAGCACGGGGAACATGGCGGAACCCCGAAATGGTCATTTGGCAACACTGCTTCCCAATGGCAATGTTCTCATTACCGGGGGTTTTGGAAATGGGTTTTTGAAAAAGGCTGAAATGTATGACCCATCCATACAAGGGTTCCGGATGGCGGGAAGTTTATTGAATGCCCGGGTGGATCACACCGCAACCTTGTTAACCAATGGCAATGTTCTTATTACAGGGGGGTCTGACCAAATTAATATTTTTTCGAGTGCGGAGCTTTATCAGGCTTCAACAGGTCAATTTGTGGAGACCGGACCCATGGCCATTGGGCGCATTGATCATTCAGCCACCCTCCTCCCGGGGGGAAAGGTTCTCATTGCCGGAGGAAAAAATTCAAGTGGTAATGTTTCGGACAGCGCGGAACTTTACGATCCGTTTTCCGGTTTGTTTAAACCGGCTGGATTCATGACGAAACCCCGTTTTTCACATTCGGCCACCCTATTAGCGAATGGAAAAATTCTGATCGCCGGGGGAATAGATGGCGATGGAAATTTTTTAGCCAGTGCGGATTGGTATGACCCAGGGACGGGTCTATTTGAGTCGGTGGGACAATTAAATGAAGGCCGGCGATCTCATTCTGCTGTTTTATTACCCACTGGACAGGTCCTCCTTCTGGGTGGTTTCGGGCGGTCAGGTATTCTTTCAAGCGCGGAAATGTATGATCCGGTTTCTGAGTCATTCACCGTGTTAGGGGAAATGACGATGACCCGTTTTCTATCCACCGTAACCCTTTTGCCCAATGGAAAAGTTCTCATTGCAGGGGGAACGACCCTCAGGATTGGAGCAGAATTGTATGATCCTGTAGGCGATTTATTTAAAAGTCTGGGCAAATTAACCGAAAACCGTAGCGGGCATTCGGCAACGCTTCTCCCGTCTAACGGAACCGTTTTAATCGCGGGGGGGGTTAATCAAGGCCAACAGGTTCTTTCCAGTGCGGAGATTTTTGACCCGGGAACCAATGGGTTTTTCAAAATTGCTAATATGGGAGAGGAGCGGTTCAACCATATCGCTGTTTCCCTGCTGGATGGAAGAGTCCTGATTGCAGGAGGGTTTGGAAAAGGGTTTCTTTCCACTGCGGAATTATACGATTCTTTGAGTGAAACCTTTATACCTACGGGGCATATGTCTGTCCCTCGATCCAATCATACCGCCACGGTTTTGGGGGACGGACGGGTTCTCGTGACCGGGGGGTTTGACAATAACACCATTTTTGCAAGTTCCGAAATATATGACCCACAAACCGGGAGGTTCAGTTTTACGGGAAGCATGATTGACCCCAGGGAATCCCATACGGCGACTCTTCTTCCCGGTGGTAAAGTGCTGATTGCGGGGGGAGGAAATAAAAATAAAATTTTAAATAGTGCTGAGATTTTTGATCCCGCAACAGGAACGTTTGGGTTGATTGGGGAAATGATGGAGGCCCGTTTCGGACACACGGCCAACACCTTGCCGAATGGGAAGGTGTTGATTGCAGGAGGGTTTGGGTCCAATTACCTTTCCAGTGCCGAACTTTTCAACCCCACCGAAGAAAAGTTCCTGTTAACGGGGTCCCTTACCCGGCCTAGGATCAATCACACCGCTACTGTTTTATTGAGCAGGGGGAGGGTTTTATTCACTGGAGGTTTCGATCAAAACAATATTTTTTCAAGCGCTGAGCTTTATGATTCTACCGGTGGTGTTTTCGGGAAAACTGCCAGTATGGCCATTACCCGGTTTTCCCACACGGCGACGATTCTGTTGGATGAACAGGTTCTTATTGCAGGGGGAGATGCACATGGGGGGAATTTTCAAGTTGTGGGATCTGCAGAATTATTAGAATAAACCCCTTGGTGTGACCGAAAAGCGGGAGAGGAAATTAATATTTTCTTCCTTGGAGCTATCCATTAGGGATGGGAATCAGGTGGATTTGAAACAAGAGGGGCAAAGCATTTTATTGTTTTTTTGATGGAGACAGGTTTCCATTGTCCATTCCTTGCACTGATCACAGGATTTGGATTTAAAAATCCGGGCGGGAGAAGGGGGTGTTTTTTGTATGTGGCTGATGGTAAATAACTCCTGGGCAGGGGCATCCAGTATCCGTTTGGAGATGTTCTCCATTGTTTTTTGGAAGGTAAAAACATCTTCTGGGGTTGCTTTTCCAGCGAGCACTTTGTTCATCTGATTCATGAAATCGATTCCTTCACCCTCATCGAACCCCTTCCAAAAATGGCAATAAATCCGAATGGCTTTTTTCGATGTTCGATCATAAAAAGAATAGGCTGCCTTACCATTCGGGTGGTAGAACAGATTTCCTTTTCCGAAGGTGCAACCCGTGACGGCTTGGATGGCATCCACAGAACAGGAGTCCGTTTCCACCTCGGCCACCAGCTCCTCGTCTTTGGGTCTTTGGGAGGAGAGTTCCTCAAGGGCGGCTTTGGCCACGCGATACCCTAGTGCGATATCCATGCACAGATGGCCGTGAAAGGCCACAACCTGTTCAAAGGTTTGAAACATATGATCTCCTTAAAATTGGGCGATTTTTTTAATTATAAGAACTTCTTTTCCTTTGAGTCAATGGTTGATTTCTGATGGAATGATTTTTAAAATAACAAAAAAATGAAAGGGAGGTTTCTATGGGACCGAAAGAAGTGGTGATTTATCATAACCCCCGGTGTGGGAAAAGCCGTGAGACCTTGGCCCTCCTCCGGGAAAAAGGAATAGAACCCAAAGTGGTGGAATATTTAAAAACCCCTCCCGGTCCAAAGGCGTTAGAAGAACTTTTAACTTTATTGGAAATGGCCCCCAGAGATTTGATGAGAAAGAAAGAGAAGGAATATACTTCCCTAAAACTGAATGATCCCTCCAAAGGCAGGAAGGTATTGATTGATGCCATGGTGGTTCATCCGATTTTGATAGAAAGGCCCATTGTGGTTGCCAATGGAAAAGCCGTTCTGGGTAGGCCTCCTGAGAACGTGAACAAGATTTTATGAAGAGAGATTGAAGGATTCCTCTGGGGTTCGATGGACATTTTTTTTTGAGATTATAAACCTGCCGGGAGAGGGGTTCCCACGAACCGCTCCAGGATGAAGCCGATACCATAACCGATGGCAGATGCCACCAGAGCGATGGCCAAAAATTCCAACCCTGAACGTCCCCAAAACTGCCCCGCCAGATACCCTTTAAACACGCCTACAACGAACAGAACCAAGCCGGCAAGGCCAACGGAAACCCCCAAAGCAATTTTAGGGGAGAGTACAAAAAAAGGGGTTAAAGGGATAACCCCTCCGAGAATGAAAGAGATGGCCATGACCAGGGCGGCTAAGACCGGGTTATTCACATCAGCACTTCCTAAACCGAGAACCTTTTCTTGGAAGGTGGAGACAAAAACAGACTTTTCCTGATGAAGGAGTTTAACGATTCGAAAACTAGTCTCTTTAGGAAGTCCTTCTTCGTGAAGTGCGTGAAGGAGTCCTTCTTGGGCAAGGTAGGGTTCTTTTTCTACGAACTGGGCTTCCTTTTCCAGTTCGTGATCAAAAATTTCCTTTTCGGCTTTCGAGGATAAAAAAGATCCCGCAGCCATCGAAAATGCCCCGGATAAAACCGAGGCGGTTCCTGCCATGAGAATGACAAACTGGGTGGTTCCCGCCGCTTGCATCCCGGCCAAAAGTCCCACGGTGCTGATGAGGCCGTCTTGAATCCCGAAAACAAATTCCCGGATCCGACCCCTGGTTTCAATCCTTTTTCGTTTTTCCTCAGTGGTCTGTAAGCTCACCATCAGTACTTGTGTTCAAGGTTACCAGTCGGGTCTCCCGGGTTCCAGCCTGCAGGGCACAACCGGCCTGTACGAAGGGCTTGAAAGACCCTCAAGGTCTCCTCTACACTTCGCCCTACATTCATGTGGGAAGCTGTACTATGCTGTATTATGCCGTCCCCATCGATAATGAAGGTGGCCCTGAGGGCCACCTCTTCTGAGGGGTGCAAAACATGAAAGGCCATGGCCGTTTTTTTTTCCGGGTCTGCGAGAAGGGGATAGGAAATTCCGCCCAGTTCTTTCGCCCAAGATTGATGACTTTCAACAGGATCGATGCTGATCCCATAAATCTGTGCCCCTTCGGATTGAAAGAGGTTGGATTTTTCGCTAAAACCAACTACCTCTGTTGGGCAGATAAAGGTAAAATCCGCTGGGTAAAAAAAGAGAACCAACCACTTCCCCCGTTTTTCTTTGAGGGTGTAGGTCTTTATCTTTTCTTGATAAACCCCTTTTAAAGAAAAATCCGGGGCTGGGTCACCAATGGTCAGCATATTACTCCCTTGTCCAAATTATTTTTTTATCCTATTTCCATTTAAAAAGGTTTCAAAAAAAGATAAACAATAGCGATTTTTTTATTCTTCTGTCAACAAAGGAAATTCAAAGAAAATGGCTTTTTTTAAAATAAATTTAACCGTTTTGAATAAAATTTGGAAACCGTTCGTCAAAGGCAATATTAAAACAAAGTTAATCCATGTGAAAAGAAGGTTATTTAAAAAAAAACGTTGAGAGAAACCATTTGGAAGGAGCCAACATCAGAAAAGGTAAGGATTTTAATCTTGACAACACCCATTTTTTAAAGTAGATTATTTTCCTTTGAAAGGCCTTTAGTACCTTCCTTAATTTTATGATTATTCACCCCTCTTTTTTGAAAGAGTTTGTTTTATAAGGGTTTTTAGTCAAAGAAGGGGGAGTAAATATCTCCCCTTTAGAATGGGAAACAAAAGGTCCTAAAACTTTAAGTAAGGAGAAAGATCAATGAAAAGAGATAGGTTTATAATTGGTTTGGCGGTACTTGGCGCCGCATGTATTATGGGGGCTTCTGCCGTCCAAGCTTACGAAGAAATTGCAGTAAAAAATGGAGCTACATTAACAGGAACAGTTTCTTTTAAGGGTGCTGTCCCTCCTCCGAAAGAATTTGAATTTGCTAAATTCCCTCAGGCCGAATTTTGTGGTAAGGCAGATTCCGATGGGAAAGGTCACCGTCTCCTTAAAGAAGTTTCCGTGAACGATGGAAAACTTTCAGATGTTGTTGTTTTTCTTGAAGATGTAGAAAAAGGAAAACCGATGAAGTTAGATAAAACCGAGGTGACCGCTGATACGTGTCGCTTTCTAGTACAAGGGGGTGCTTCGCAATTTGTAGGTGTTGTGCTGAACAAAGGGTTAATTAAAGTGACGAACTTGGATGCCGATCCCAGTGACCCCAAGGCAGCAGATGGTGTTTTACACAATCCCCATAGTTATGAAAAGTTGGGGGCCAGCTCAACCACCATTTTCAATCTCCCCTTACCAACAAAAGGGGGATCCATTGAGAAAAAGGTAAAACTGCGAAAGGAAAAAAAGGGAAGTATCCTGTATTTGGAGTGCGATCAGCATAACTACATGAATGCCTATTTTACTCCGGTACAAAACCCTTACTATGCAATTGTAGGTAAGGACGGGTCCTTTTCGATCGATCAAATTCCTCCGGGGACCTATGAGGTTTACGCCTGGCACCCCATTCTTGGAAAGCAGGAAACCAATGTGACTTTTACCGCTGGAGGGAAGGAAAAAGCCGAGTTTGTGTTTGCGGCCAAATAAAAACCCAGTTGAAACGTAATTAATTTGTATTATTAAAAAGGGGCAGGTCTTGATGGGCCTGCCCCTTTTTTCATTGAGACTTTTTTTGGGAATTTAAAAAATGAAAAAAGATTCTTATACCATCGGTGTAGCATTGGTCTTTATTTCCTTTGTGTTGATGGTTGGTTTTTTTATCTATGAGAATTGGAAGTTAAATAAAACCAGAAAGTTGGTTGATAATTTAAAAGCCACTAAACCGACTGTGGAGGCTGAGAAGAGAGATTACAGCCAGTTTAAATTAGTTGATACTGACGATGGGGGAAAGATGGTCTTTATTCCCGGGGGACATTTTTCCATGGGGAGCCCACCCGCCGAGGGGGATTCTGATGAGATTCCCCAACGGGTTGTGTATATTTCTCCTTTTTATATAGACCTTTATGAAATTACCCATGACCAATTTTCCAGGTTTGTTAAGGGGACTAAGTTTCCTAAACCCGTCATTCCTTATTTTGAAGATGACCTCTCTTTGATTAACCGGCCTGAACTTCCCGTAGTGGGGGTTTCATGGGAGCATGCAAACGAGTATTGTAAATGGATCGGAAAAAGGTTGCCCACCGAGGCCGAATGGGAAAAGGCTGCCAGGGGAGACAGGGCTTTGAAATGGCCATGGGGTAATCATTTTTCGGAAGATTTTGTCAATAGCGAGAGCGAAGTCGATGGATATCGATATTCCGCGCCCCCGGGAAAATTTGAAAAAGGAAGAAGCCCTTTTGGGGTTTATGATATGGCCGGAAATGTGGCTGAATGGGTCGCTGATTGGTATGACCCTGATTATTATCAGGAGGGGATTTTTCGAAATCCAAAAGGCCCTGATCAGGGAAAGCACCGGGGCTACCGGGGAGGTTCCTGGAATGATTCTTCAGCTAATTTACGGACACCCAAACGGTTTGCTGCGGCACCCCATCAATCCGGTGTGACGATTGGTTTTCGATGTGTAATGGACCCTTTGGAAAAGGAGGGTTGATAAAGGGTATGGAGAGATTTAATTAAATTAAAAAAGATCAAAGTAGTAAAGTAACATGAAAACAGCCAACACAATATTGGCCACCATTCCCACCAAAACAATTAAATCAAATATGGATTTTTTCCGCTCCTTTTTTTGTTCCGCGTCCATCATTTGTAAACAATCCCTAGTTGTTGTTTGAGGTTGTATGAACTCTGCTATTCTCGCGGGTTTGTTAATTTAAAGTCAAGTATTTTTTAGTGACCCCCAAGAAAAAAGTAGAGAAAAATCAAATTTGTTGCCTTGGAAAAAACCGGATTGGGGTTTAAAAAAAGGAGATAATTTCCTTGACACTTAGGAGATGGGAAATTTATAATGTGGATCTGATTTCGTTTGGTTATTTTATCCATGAGACACGTTTTTCTGTATATTTTTTCCGTTTCCATTTACACTGTTGCCTTATTTATTTTAGGGGTTTTTGTAGGTCAGTTGATGGAGCGAAAGCGGTCAGCGGACCAAAATGTTTAAGGGCCTTGGATTGCGCCAGATATTCTACATTGGGTCGCTAATTTTTATGTTGGTTTTAGTCTATATGGTAGATTATTTTGTCGGCCAAATCTATGCTCGGTATGTAATCGTTTATACCGGAGCGATTTTTTTGCTGGGTCTTTTGGTTGGACAAAGATCCGAAAGAAATTGGTTAAAGAGAAAGCCAAAAAGCAAAAAGAGTTATGTGGAACAAACACCTTTTTATGAATCCAGTCGTATATTCGAGCGGAAATAAACGTCGAGGAATAAAGTTTTTTTGGCTCATCGTGGAAGTGAGTGGGTAAATTTTATCATTACCCGCCTGTCCGGCGGGCACTTGCAGGCAGGGGAAAGCGGAAATCCAGGCCCTTCCCGTCATTCCCGCTTTCGCGGGAATGACGAACTGGATTTTGCAGGAACCTCTAATACTTCAAAGGCTTCAACCACAGAATGACTTTGACTTGACCCTTGCCCTGATGGACCTTAAACACTTTTTAACAATTTTTACCCACTCGATTACACGAAGACCCAAATTTTATTAATGGGAAAAAACCGTTATTTCCTTACTTTAAAAAAAGGAACCCCTTCCCCCGAAGAGCCGGAAAAGTTTTAACCTACTGAAATATAAGTAAAAACTTTGCCCTTACTTGACAGGTTTCCTGTTTGCGGTAGTCTTAGAATTGCCAAATGTGATTCTTCGGTAAATTTTAAATTTCTTGGTTTTTAGGGTTTATCCATGGACCTAATTCGGTTGAAAATTCCCATTCATTTCCCCGTCCTCTATTTTTTTCTTCTTTCATGTTTCCATTTGTTTTTATTTTCTCCAGTTTTTGCTCAGACCCAAACTGATCCTTTAATCAAACCTTTTTCAGAGGATCTTGATGTAATGGTTTACGAATTTGAAATAAAACCAACCGGCTCTGTTCATCCCGGGGTTCGAAACATCAGGGTAAGTAACGTTGGAACCATAACCCACGAATTAGTTGTTTTTCGTCTCCACCCTGGAAAAACAGTAAATGATTTTCTCTCAAATTTTAAGGCCGGCCGTTCTTTGTCCGCTTCCGGGCGGACAATAGCCAATATGCACCCCCTAAATAAAGGTGAAGTGGGGGTTTTCACTGCAAACTTTGAAACGGGGAATTATATTTTGCTCTGTTTTATGGTAGATACCGAAACGGGAAAACCTCATTTTCTTTTAGGGATGAACCACCAGTTTCTTGTTGATTAGAAGGGTCATTTCCTTTCCTTCAATTCTTCTCTTAAACCTCTCAATTAAACCAAACCTTTCCCCATTAATTTGCTTTTAAAAGTTAAAGTCTTAATTTAAATTATATTTATAACTTCTTAAAAAAAATATTATTTTTAGTTTTGAATAAAATTTTGCGTCTTTTTTAGAAATTCTGCGTCATTTTAAATATAAAGGGAAAAATATTCAACCCTTAAGGGAAAGACAAAATGAAAAAATTAAAAATTGATTTTCTATTCCTGGATTTATCCACTTGTAAAAGGTGTATTGGGACCCATCAAAATCTTGAAGAGGCCCTTAGAAAAATTTCAACCCGAATTAAAAACTCTGGGTATATTCCCTGACGCTCAAAAAAATCCAGGTCAAAAGCTTAAAACAGGCCCGTTTACTGGGGTTTTTAACTTCCCCCACCATACGCGGGGTCAACGGGAAAGATATTGCCCTAGATTTCAAAGAAAACCCCTGCGGTGATTGTAGTCATGTTTGTGGTTGTGAGGGAAATGTAAACTGCAGGGTATGGGTTTACCGGGGAAAAGAATATTCTGAAGCTCCAACCAAAATGATTGTTGAAGCCATCTTAAAAGAGATCAGTGAAAAGAAAGGAAAATCTTTCATAGCTGAAAACAAGGACCGGAGGGGTTCGGAGAGTTTAAAGACGTTTTTTAAAGAGAAAAAGGGTTCCGAATGTTGTCCTATAAAATTTTAAACCCTTTTCCTCATACATCTGCTTCTTCTATCCCTTTCCGGGGAAATTATGCTAAAATGAAAAAACTGATTAGAAGAGGAGGCAGGTTCCTATTCAAACCCTTTTCGGGAACATCCGGGGATTAAAAGCAAGCCAACTGAAAGGGCTCGAGCGGCTTAGGCGTCGTAGAGTTCCTAAGGATCAATTGGTAACCCCTGAATTAGGGCGTTTTCTTGCGGAACTCAGTAGGGATATTGGACGCCAGATCGGTCTTTTGGTCAACCGGGGCGGTGAGGTTGATAAAGTTATTGTCGGAAATGAAAGGGAAATTGTTATTCCTGATCTCTCCGACTACCGGTTGGGAAGAAAACGCCTCAGAGGGGTTCGCTGCCTCCACACCCATCTTAAAAATGAACCCCTCACCAAGGACGATTTAAACGATTTAGCCCTTCTTCGTTTGGATGTAATGGTTGCAATTGGTGTCCAAAAAAATGGGCTTCCCGGAGATATATCCGTGGCCCATCTTCTTCCCCCTAACCCAGAGAATAAGCCCTTTGAAATTTTGGGGCCGATTTCTTTTCACCGCTTTCACCTTGATTTTTTTGCCTTCATTTCCTCCTTAGAGGATGAAATGGAACGGGTTTTAGGGGCCCAAGTCAATTTAAAGGACAGGCGTGAACGTGCGATTTTGGTTTCTGTTTCCATGAAAAATAGATCCGCCCAAGAGGAATCGGTGGAAGAACTAAAAGAGCTAGCCCGATCAGATAATGTCAATGTATTGGAGGTGGTCCTTCAGCGGCCCAAAACCCTAAACCCGAAATATCTAATGGGAAAAGGAAAACTGAACGAACTAATTATTACTGCACTTCAGAAAGGGGCGACGCTCCTCATTTTTGATCAAAATTTAACTCCTGGTCAAGTGAAAGCCATTGGAGAATTAACAGAACTCAAAGTCATTGACCGGACCCAGTTGATTTTAGATATTTTTGCCAGAAGGGCTCACACACGGGACGGAAAGGTCCAGGTAGAATTGGCGCAATTAAAATATTTATTGCCCCGTCTTGCCGAGCGGAGTACCGCCCTTTCAAGGCTTACGGGTGGAATAGGAGGGAGAGGGCCAGGAGAGACCCGGTTGGAGATCGACCGGCGCCGCGTTATGGATAAAATTACTCGCCTTGAAAAAGAACTTAAAACCCTCAGCCATGCCCGCCGGGAGAGAAAAAGCCTAAGGATTGAAAGCGGAATTCCAATTGTTTCCATTGTGGGGTATACCAATGCGGGAAAATCAACCCTATTAAATTCCCTTACTGGAAGCCATATCAAAACCGAAAATTTGCTTTTTGCAACATTGGATACAACCACTAGAAGGTTGCGTTTTCCCCGTGAAAGGGAAATCATCATTACAGATACCGTTGGTTTTATTCAAGAACTCCCACCGGACCTTCTGGGGGCGTTTCGGCCAACCTTGGATGAATTAAAGGATGCCAATTTGTTGATCCATTTGGTTGATGTGAGCCACCCTCATTTTGAGGATCAAATGGTTTCTGTTGAAAATATTTTGTCTGAACTTGAACTGCATTCAATTCCCCGCCTATTGGTTTTCAACAAGGAAGACCAACGGGACCCCGTAGAAGTGAAAAATCTCTGCCTTCAATACGAAGCAATATCTATTTCGGCTTTACACCGGGAATCCCTCCCAAAGGTGACCACGGCGATTGAAGAACATTTTTGGGCCCCCCATTAATCCGATTCCCCGGGAAGATATTCCCCCGCAGGCATTACCCGGTTTGATTAAAAAATACAATTATCAAAATTAAAAAGAAGGGAGTTTGACTGTTGGGATTTGAAATTTATTGGTTAAAGGATTTAAAAAAGAGGGAGATTTATTCAGCTTTTAGAATGGGTAAAGGTTTTTGGCCAAGGATACGATAGGATGAAAAAATTCCTGTTAAAAGGGTTAAACCCATGGTAAAAAGGATTCCCAAAAAAAATCCCCAGATGGAAAAATGCCACTTCATTTCAAGAATAAAATGAACGGTTATCCAACCCACCAATGTTGATAAGGTGACCCCAATGACCCCCGCAATCATTCCCACCAAAACAAATTCAACTGCGAAACCCTGAAGGAGCATGGGCCGGGTTGCACCCAATGTTTTATAGATAGCCGTTTCCCTGATTCGCTGAACCCGGGAGGCGGAAATAGAGTTGGATAAAACCACCAACCCTGCGAAAATGCTGAAACCCGCCATAAAACGGATTACCTGACCCATCCGATCCAGCATGATAGAAACCGTGTCTAAGATATCCCTCAAGTTAATGGTACTGATATTTGGAAAGTGTCTCACCATTTGGTTCTGGAGGGCCGTTTCCCCCTCCCGGGGAAGGCGGGCTGTAGCAATATAATTTAAGGGAACACCATCTAAGGACCCAGGGGAAAAGATCATATAAAAATTCGTCGTCATGCTTCCCCAATCCTCCTCGCGGATACTGGAAACCGTTGCAGGAACTTGCACCCCTTGAATATCAAAAACGATTTTTGAACCAACATCCATGTTTAAACCTTCCGCGGCCTCCTTTTCCACGGAAATAAGGGGCGATTCCATTAATTCCTTTTGGGTCCACCATTCACCCTTTTCGATGGTGTTGTGTTTGGGTAGATCCTGTTTAAAGGTAACCACGTATTCACGGGAATAATACCAGTTGCTTGAGGGTTCCACTTTAATTTCTTCAATGGATGTGCCATTGATTGAATGGACCCTGGCCCTTACAATGGGTGTAAGCTCGGAAGCGGTGATGGAGGTCTCTTTAGATAGAATAGATTCCACCCCCTGTGTTTGGTCCCTTTGGATATCAATAAAGAAGAGGCTGGGTGCATCTGATGGAAGGTTCTCACGAATTTCATTCGTCAAACTGAACTGCACAAAATAAATGGCCAAAATTATAGTAACCCCAAGCCCAATTGAAAAAATAACTGTGTGGGTCTGATTTCCGGGGCGACTTAGGTTGCTTAACCCATAGCGAATTGGCATGGAATGTGGTCGAAGTGAGGTGCGGATCAGTTTTAAAAGCCCCCCGCTTGCCAAACGAAGAATCAAAAAGCAAACCACTAAAGTGGAAAATAACAAGAAACCCAATTTGACTGAACCAGCTTGCCATATTGCCAAAATGGCCAGGCCTATGAGAAAAAAGGACGCAGAGCCCCATCCGACCCAGCCCATCTTAAGTTCTTTCGGTTCTTCGATTTCACGTCTAAAAAGTTTGAAGGGTGGGATTTTTTGAATTCCCAATAAAGGCAAGAGGGTAAATAAGAGAGTGGTTAATAGCCCCATTCCCATTCCCTTAAAAGCCGATGAAGGAAGCAGTGTAAACCTTAACTGGGTTTCCATTACCTTTTCTAGGATAGATTTTAGAAATTCAGAAATTCCATAACCGATTGCAATCCCAAGAAGGCTGCCCCCAATCCCTAACATCAGCACCTGGAAAAAATAAATCTGTAAGGTGAGATTGGATGTTCCCCCTAAACATTTTAAAATAGCAATGGTGTCTATTTTTTGCTTTAGGAAGACGCGGATACCATTCGCAACCCCGATTCCCCCAACCATTAATGTGATTAAACCAATCATTCCTAAATAAATTCCAAGGCGTTTTATGAAACGCCCAATGGAGGGTTGGGTTTCCTGGAAGGTACGAACCGTTTCCCCCTCATTTAAAATGACTTTTATTTGATCTTTGACCGGTTCCAGTTCCAAAAAGGAAGGGATTTTAATCCGGAAACGGTAACGGACCCGGCTGCCGGGTTGGATGAGCTCGGTTTGTTCAAGCCCTTTTTGTGTCATTAAAACCCGGGGACCAAAACTGAAGGTACCCGCCACGCGGTCCGGTTCCTTTAAAAGTACTCCCCCAATGGTAAACAGGTTCTGGCCTATTTTCACTTCATCTCCTGGAGAGAGTTCCAGGCGGGAAAGGAGTGCTTTCTGGATCAATAAGGCATTTTGGGGTAGAGAAAGATTTTCCTTTAATGAATTTAAAGGGGGTTCGGTTTCCAACCTCCCATAAAATGGATAGGTTGAATCAACGGCTTTTAACTCCACCAATTGTGAAATCCCGTTTTTCGGGTTTAAGGACATTGCCGTTAGTTCGGTTACCCTTCCGATATGGATTCCAGGGGCTATTTCTTGAATTTCCTTTAGCTGTTTATCGGAAAGAGGGTGGTTGTTGGTTCTAATTTCCAAATCAGCGGCCAAAAGATTTCGGGCTTCTCCCTGAAGTGTTGTTGCGAGGTTGGATGAAACATTATTTACTCCGACCAAAGAACCGACACCGATTGCAATGCAAAAAAGAAAAAAGAAAAAAAGGCGACCCTCACCCCTAAATTCCCTAAAAACCATTTTCCATACAAAAGAATTCATATATTTTGGCGATTCCCTCCTTAAATCTGCCGATCCGTCACCAATTTGCCATCTTTTAGGGTGACCACCCTTTTTGCCTTCCCAGCAAGAACGGGGTCATGTGTGGCCAAAAGAAGGGTGGTTCCAAAATCACGATGAAGTTGAACCAATTGGTCAATCACCAAATTCCCAGTGGATGAATCCAAGTTTCCAGTAGGCTCATCGGCTAAAAGGATTAAGGGACGGTTGGCAAAAGCCCTGGCCACGGCCACCCGTTGTTGTTCTCCTCCAGAGAGTTGCCCGGGATAATGATCCATTCTCTCTTTTAATCCAACAACCTCTAAAAGGTTTTTTCCTCTTTCAGCGGCATCAAGGTTTTTGCTCATTTCCAGAGGGACCATTACGTTTTCAAGTGCGGTTAAGGTGGGAATAAGATGGAAAGATTGGAAAATGATCCCCACCTGATCTCTTCGGAACAGTGCGAGATCATCCTCGTTTAAATCTTCCAGGGATTGGCCATTGATGGTTATTGTTCCCGAATGGGGTTTATCCAGTCCCGCGATCATTCCAAGTAGCGTTGATTTTCCGCTACCCGAGGGGCCCACAATGGCAACCACCTCCCCGGAATTCACCTCTAATGAAATATCGGATAAGACGGTTATATTTTTTCCCCCGGAACGATAATTTACGAAAAGATCCTTAACTTTAATCATAAAAATAGAGCTCTTGAAAGGTTTTAAAAAAGTATTATACACTATGACAAAAAGGATCAACAATGAAAGACCGCTTCAGGATAACTCAAACCTTAATATTTTTTTGTAGTCTCCTTTTTCTTTGGGGTTTAACAGGCTGTGATCAAAAAAAGGATTCTCTTCCCGCTGTGGAAGAACATGAAGCCCTTTTTTTGGTAAAACCCCAGGAAAACCCCAAAACTGAAAAAAAAGTTCGCACGCTGGTGGCCTTTGGAAACAGCCTTACCGCGGGGTTGGGGGTGGAGTCCGCACAAAATTATCCTTCCATTTTACAGGAAAAACTGAATCAAAGTGGGTATTCCTACCGTGTGGTCAATGCGGGTGTTAGCGGAGATACCACTTCCGGTGGATTGAGGCGTGTGGATTGGGTTCTTAGAAATAACCCCGAAATTGTCATTCTGGAATTGGGAGCCAACGATGGACTCCGCGGGTTTCAACTTTCTCTGACCTACCAAAATTTAGGGAGTATAATTGATAAGTTTCAAAAGGCGGGTGTAACCGTTGTCCTTGCGGGAATGAAACTCCCCCGAAATTACGGTATACAATACACAAGGGGGTTTGAAAAAATGTACCAGGACCTTTCTGAAAATTACAACCTCTCTCTAATTCCATTTTTTTTGGAGGGGGTGGTTTTAGAACCTGATCTAACCCAAACCGATGGCCTTCACCCAACGGAAAAAGGATATCAAAAAGTGGTTGAAAATATCTGGCCGGTTTTAATCCCTTACTTGGCCAAAAGGTAGGTTATTCCTCTTTGGTTTTTATAATCTGAAAAAATGCCCGGTCTTCCCTTAGAATTCTTAAGAGAACATTCTCTCCCTTTTTTGTGGAATCCATGGCACGGTAAAAGTCATCGGAGTTTTCAATCATAGTGCGGTTGACTTCCCGGACAAGATCTCCCTCTTTTAAACCCCCTTTATCGGCAGGACTGTCGGGCTCAATTTGTGTGATTAAAGCCCCCTTGCTTTCTTTAAGTTTGAATTTTTCTGCTAAATCTTTGGTCAGATCCTGAACATTAATCCCAATGTCTTTTTCCGGTTTTGGGGGAATGGCTGCTAAGGTGGCCTGGTCTTTTCGTTCAATCAATGTGGCCTTTAAAACTTCCTTTTTTTGATCCCGTATTACCTCAATTTCAATTTTTTCACCAGGGGCGATTCCAGCAATCATCCTTGAGAGACTACTGGGAGTATTGACGACTTTTCCATTTATCCCGATAATAATATCACCGGGTTTTACTCCCGCTTGAAAAGCAGGGTCCCCGTCAAATACTTCATTGACCAAGACCCCTTCACTTTCTTCTACCCCAAAATTTGAGGCCAATTCTTCCGTCAATGGCTGAATCCCAATTCCCAACCATCCCCGAATCACTTTTCCGCTTTCCTTCAATTGAGTGGAAATCTTTTTAGCCATATTAGAGGGGATGGCAAAACCAATTCCTTGTGCAAAGTTGATGATTGCGGTATTGATTCCAATGACCTCTCCCTTAAGATTGAAAAGTGGTCCCCCACTGTTCCCTGGGTTAATGGAGGCGTCAGTCTGTATGAAATTTTCATACCGGGCCAAATTGACTCCTTCCCGTCCGATGCCACTGATCACCCCAATGGTAACGGTTCGATCTAAACCAAAAGGATTTCCTACTGCCATGGCCCATTGGCCAACCTTGATTTGGTCGGAATTTCCCACTGGGGCATAGGCAAGGGGTTCATTGGCTTGGATTTTTATCAACGCAAGGTCAGTATCGGGATCTTTACCAACGACGGTTCCCACAAATTTACTCCGGTTAGAAAGCCGGACCTCCACCTCCATGGCTTCGCCCACTACATGGTTGTTGGTAATAATATATCCCTCCTGATCGATGATCACTCCTGATCCGCTGCCGGATGGGGGAGCGTTAGGGGTTTTCCGGTTTTGGGAAGAAGAACCCCCCTCCTTGGGAGAAATGTTCACTACCGTTGGTTTCACACGTTCGGCAATATCCACAAAAACGCTTTGGATTTTTTCCAAAAGTTCCAGCCCTTCTGTTTTTTTCTTTCCAAAAGCCTCATTGGAATTAACCAGTAAAACCATCAAAGAGCAGATTCCTAGAAGGAAAAAAGTTTTTAATTTGATTTCTTTTAATTGATTCATCCTCTATTTCTCCCTTGGTTTAACCACCAAAAAAAGGCCCCTATTTTCTCGTATGATTCGAAAGAGAAGGTCTTCCTCTTTTTTTACTTTTTTTAAAATTTGATTAAATTCCTTTGGAGAACCTACCTTTTCCCGATTAATCTCTTGGATGACGTCCCCTTGCTTTAAACCACCTTCTGCAGCGGGGCTATCAGGATCGATTTCAGTGATCAAAACTCCCGACTTAGCATCCACACCGAATTTTTCTGAAAGGGCTTTGGTTAATTCTTGTATATGAATGCCATTGGGCCCCTTTTCCAGGGAAGGGTTGGAGGCGGGGACCACCCCGTCTTTTCTTTCCCCAAGAACCACGGATAGGATTTTATGTTTTTGGTTGCGGATGACATCAATCTTAATTTTTTCGCCCGGCATAACTCCTGCAATGATTCTAGCGAGGGTTCGTGGGGTAGTGACCTTTTTTTCTCCGATTTTGGTTATAATATCCCCCGCTTGAATTCCCCCTCTCTCGGCAGGATCTCCTTCGAATATCTCATTCACCAATACCCCTTCCGTTTCATCAGCTCCAAATTTACTTGAAAGTTCCTCGGTAAGAGGTTGAATACCAACCCCCAGCCATCCTCGTGCGACCTTTCCCGTGGTTCTCAGTTGCCGGACAATATTTTCCGTCATATTGGAGGGAATGGCAAAACCAATTCCCTGGGCAAAGTTGATGATAGCCGTATTAATGCCGACCACCTCCCCCTGTATATTGAAGAGGGGACCCCCACTGTTTCCGGGGTTGATGGATGCGTCGGTTTGAATAAAATTTTCAAATCGGGTGAGGTTTACTTGCTCTCGCCCCAATCCGCTGATTATGCCAACGGTAACGGTTCGGTCAAGGCCGAAAGGGTTACCCACGGCAATGACCCACTGGCCAACTTTAAGTTTGTCGGAGTTTCCTAAAGGAACGAACGGGAAATTGTGATTTCCAGAAATTTTTACAACGGCAATGTCTGTATCGGTATCCCTTCCAATTACCTTTCCGGTAAACCTACTTCGATCGGATAATCCTACGCTCACCGAAGTAGCATCTCCCACCACATGTTTATTAGTGACGATAAATCCGGATGGGTCGATGATGACCCCCGATCCACTTCCTGGGGCATCCGGATGCCTCCTGGGGGATTGGGAAAGAGATTCCGGTCCATCGGTTAAAGGGGAAATATTGACCACCGCTGGAGTAACGGTATCGGCAATTTCCGTAAAAACATTCTCAATTTGCCCCAAAAGCACGGTCCCGCTTTGATCTGCATATGAAAGAGTCGGAAAAGGAAAGAAAGTAAAACCAAAAAAAAGGAGAGGTAAAAATACATTTCTCACTTTGGCTTTGAAGTAGGGGAATTTATTATGGGTCATGGGATTCTTTTCTCCTTAATTTTTAAGGGAAAAAGCAAAGTTAATTTAATCATATCACCCAATTGCGAGGAAAGCAACTCTCATGCCTATCGGTTCTAAAGATGATGAATGGCGTGAGGAGGGCGTCTACCTTTAAAGAAAGCCTTTAGGTTTTCCAAAACCAACATACCCATCCGAATTCGGGTTTCCACAGTTCCGCTTCCCAAATGTGGAAGAAGAAGCGTATTGGGGGTATTCCTTAGCCCTCTAGAAAGCTTCGGTTCTTTTTCAAATACATCCAAGCCTGCCCCTGCAATGGTTTTCCTTTTTAGGGCAGTAACTAGGGCTTTCTCATCTATGATGGGACCCCGTGCGGTATTAATTAGGATGGCGGTTGGCTTCATTAGACCCAATTCTTTTTTTCCTATCCAATGATAAGTTTCAATTGTGAGTGGGGTGTGAAGGCTTATGAAATCGGATTTTTTTAAAAGGATTGGAAGGGACACCCATTGGGCCTTTAAACTTTTTTCCATTTTTTGAGTGAGTCTGGATCGGTTGTGATAAAAAATTTTCATCCCAAAACCAAGGCCCCTCCGGGCAACCCCTTGTCCAATTCTTCCCATTCCGATTATTCCCAGGGTCTTCCCGTAAATTTCCTGGCCCAATAAAAGGGTGGGAGCCCACCCTTTCCATTTCCCTTTTCTAACCAGTTGATCTCCTTCAACGATCCTCCGGGCCACACCTAAAAGAAGAGACCAGGTTAAATCACACGTTGCTTCCGTCAATACACCCGGGGTATTGGTCACCATTATAGACCGTTTTTTGGCCTCGGAAAGATCAATGTTGTTGTAGCCCACCGCGTAATTTGAAATAATTTGAAGGGAAGGGGATTTTTGAAGGACTTCTGGATCAAAGGTGTCCGAAAGCATGGAAATAACTCCATCCATTCCTTTTAACCTATGAATTAATTCGGGTTTTGCTAGGGGTTTGGGTTTATCATATGAATTTATGGAAAAATGCTTTTTTAGTGCAACCATGACCGTTTTGGGGAGCCGACTGGTGACCAGTACCTTCGGTTTTTTCATTTCTACCTCGGATAATAGGGTTAGGGTTTGAAAAGTGAGTATGGTAATTCATGGATTTAATTCTTTCAAGAAAATTAAGATGATCCCTTGATTTTTAGTAAGGCTTTCCAGAGAATGGCATATATCTTTTTCCGGGGAAAAAGGGGTTATGGTAAAAATTAGGTTTTTGATATGGGGTGCATTGGTTTTTGGTTTATTATTCTGGGTTGGAATATATGGTTTTAATAAAACCAATAGGGCCGATACCCCCTCTTCAGGAAAACAAGTTTTTCGAATGGCCATTTCCTCCGAACCCCCCACTTTGGATTGGTCTTTGGCTACGGATAATGTTTCTATCCGTATTATTGAAAATCTCATGGACGGCTTGACCGAATTTGATGCAGATCTTAAACCGATTCCCGCTGTTGCTGAAGGATGGTTGATATCAGAGGATGGCCGGCGTTATACCTTCTCATTACGGGAAAATGTTTATTGGAGCGATTGGAAACCTGTGACCGCTTATGATTTTGAATATTCCTGGAAAAGACTGCTGGATCCAAAAACCGCCGCTGAATACGCCTATTTTCTTTTCGATGTGGTGAATGGTGCTGAATACAATTCGGGAGAAATTAAAGATCCAGAAAAGGTGGGAATAAAAGCCTTGGATGAGCGAACCCTCCAAGTGGATCTTCGCCAACCGATCGTTTTCTTTCCCAGCATAACCACATTCACCGCCACTTTTCCTCATCGAAAAGATATCCATGATCGGTTTGGGGATCACTGGACCGACCCTAAAAACATGGTAGTTAATGGGCCATTTAAATTAAAGAAATGGGATCATGAATATAAAGTTATCCTTGAGCCTAATGACCGTTACTATGATCAGAAACCTACACTTGAAGAGGTTACTTTTTTTGTAATTGGAGAAAGTACAACGGCCCTTACACTTTATGAAACCGGGGACCTTGATTTGGTTCAGTTACCTCCCATTGCTATTTCCCATTATAAGGATTCTCCAGAGTATTTGAACTTTCCTTTTTTACGAGGTTACTACTACGGTTTTAATGTGACTCTCCCTCCATTTAATGATCCAAGAGTTCGGAAGGCTTTTTCCATGGCTATTGATCGAAACGAGGTTCCAAAAATTTTAAAAGGAGGAGAAATTCCCACCAGTTCTTGGATTCCAAAAGGGATGCCAGGTTTTAATCCGAATATTGGCCTTTCTTTTAACCCGGAGGAGGCCCGAAAATTACTGTCGGAAGCAGGATTTCCCGGTGGAAAAGGTTTCCAAAAAATTACCGCGGTGTTTAATACCAATCCAGAAAACAATTTAATTGCAGAGAACCTCCAGGCTCAGTGGGAGCGAAATTTAGGGGTTAAAGTCGTTTTGGATAATCAGGAATGGAAGGTTTACCTAAAGCGGCTTACAACCGATACCCCGGCCTTGTTTCGTTTGGGTTGGGGGGCGGATTACCCGGACCCCGATAACTTTATGAACCTGTTTACCTCCACCAGCGGAAATAACAATACCCATTGGAAGAATGAGCGGTATGATCAATTGATTCAAAAAGCCGCTTTGGAGAGGGACCCTCAAAAACGCCAGGGTTTATACGATGAGGCACAACGTATTTTAACGGAAGAAGACGTTCCCATAATGCCTCTTTTTATTGCTGCGCAAAATATTTTGATTAAACCGTACCTGAAGGGTTTGGAAATCAATGCCATGGACCTTCTTTTCCTCAAAACCGTTTCGGTTGAATAGATTTACCCATCAGAAAAGATGTCAACCGCGTATACTCCTGAAATGACAGAAAGGAGTGATAAGCCATTTAAACGGTATTAGCGGGTTTTGCGGTAAGTTTAAGGGCAAGAAAATAAAGAAGAGCAATGAGAAGAATCAGACCGACAAACCAAAGAGCACGCTCCTTTAACACATGAACCATTTCGGCTGGGTCATTTAACAAATTAGGCTGATCTCCAATAACTTTGGCCCCAAACCAAGCCAATATCCAACACCAGATTGCGGACCCGAGGATGGTCATTGCGGAATAAATCTTAAAATTCATCCTTACGATACCGGCTGGAATACCGATAAGGTGTCTTATAACGGGGATGAGCCGTGCAAAAAAAACACCCCCGGCTTCATAACGCTCTAACCAACGTTCTGCCCTAAGAAGTTTTGTTTCGGGAATCCAAAAATACTTTCCATATCGAAGCACAATTGGCCGCCCCGCCCAGCGGGCTACCCAGTAGGTAACCGCTGCTCCGATATAGCTCCCTACGGTTCCCGCTACAACCACCCCCCAAAAGTTATAACGGCCCTGCGCGGCCCAGTAGGCGGCAGGGGGGATCACCAGTTCGCTCGGGACCGGGAAGATGGAGCTTTCCATGGCCATGAGGATGATGATCCCCGTATACCCCCAGTCATGGACCCACTGAAACCAAAGGGTGATCATCCAATGCATCTGAAAAATTTCTCCAAAAAAATTATATCAGGACAAATTAAAATTTGAGTATAACAGATAAGGCCGGAATTCAAAATGAATTTTGGATAAGCCGTTTTCAATGTGTTAGAATTAAATGGGTTTTCGAGTATTATTCCATCTCCCCTTAGTCTAAAGGGAACTTTCTTTGGGTTCGACGGTCTAATGGTCCAGGAGGAAAAAAATGATTGGGAGTGGGTCCAGAGGGTACAAAATGGGGAGACCGAGGCCTTTGAGGCACTGGTCATCCGGTATGGGCATCGGATTTTCAATTTATTGTACCGTTGGTTAGGAAATTATGATGAAGCATCGGAGGTGGCCCAAGAGGTTTTTCTATCCGCTTTCCGCGCCATCAAACAGTTCCGGGGGGATTCAAGCTTTTCAACATGGATTTACAGAATTTCCATAAACCAGGCAAAAAACCGGAAAAAAAAACTAAAACCAGATTGGCAAAGGATCGCTTTGGCCCATGGAGGTCCAGAGGAGGGGGGCTTAGAAATTTCCTCTTCCGAGTTAGACCCTTCTCAAGCTTATGAGCAGAAAGAAGTCCAAAAACGGGTTCAGGAAGGAATCAACCATCTTTCCCAAGAGGAAGCCCTTTTGATTCTCCTTCATGATTTTCAGGAAGTTCCCTATGAGGGAATGGCTGAAATTTTAGACCTTCCTTTGGGAACAGTAAAGTCGCGGCTTCACCGGGCCCGGCAATCATTAAAGAAATGGTTGACCCCCTATTTTTCATCAGGCAGGAACAAAACATGAAATGTGATGAAATACAAAACAGCCTTTCAGATTTTTTCGAGGGTTCCCTGAATTCGGAAAAGGTTAATGAAATTCAAACCCATTTATCCGCATGTTCCCGTTGTCAGGGGGAGGCTGAAATATTGACACAAACCCGTAAAGCGGTCAAAAATCTGCCTCCAATCCAACCCCCTCCGGGTTTTTCTCAAAGAGTCATGGGCCGAATTCGGGAAGATGGGGAAAATAGGAAAGAAAGTCCCTTCTGGAGACGCAATTATCCAGCGATAAAGGTCATTGCAACAGTTAATGCGGTGGCGTTAATTGGAATTATAGGCCTTACGCTCCTTTTGAAAAGGGGAGAGGTCCCTCAGGATATGCAAATTGCCAGGGCCCCTTCCGTAGAGAAACAGACGGAAGCCCGAGAGGATGTTGCCTTGCTTGAACAGAAGAGGAAAGGGCTTTCCGAATCTTTAAAATCCCCCAAAGAAGAGGAACCTAAAGTAAAAGGTGAGGTTTTAGGTTTAAATAAAAAAATGGATCCATATGCTGGACCAACGATCGATTTTGCCCAGGAATCTCCCATACAGCAAAGGCAAATGGAAGCAAGCACTGAGGGGAGTGTTGGGGACACTGGGCCAAAGGAATTCGATAATATGAATTCTAGGGTTGGGATAACGCTTACCCCTGACCCTAGTTTGATTGAAAAAAAGATCTTTTCCCAAGAACTGGATGATTTAATCAAGAAGGTAGGGGGAGGTCGATCAAGGTTACTGGTCCATTTTGATAAAAAAGAAGATTCTCAAACTGATTCACAGGTATTTATGCTTCGTATTCCTAAGGATCAGGTGGATCGGTTTAAAAACGGTTTAAATTCTCTTGGGACGGTGGTCAATGGCCAGGTTTTTTCCCCGTCCAAAGAAAGCCCACAAAAAACCATTGCCGGTTTGAAAAAGCCTTCTGGTTCTCCTCAACCCATTCCAACTTCTCCATCCAATGAAGATTTGGAGGGTTCAAGATCAGATTCACCTGTTGTCCAGATTAAACTCACCATTCTTTATCCAAAAAACTAAAAAAAAATAATAATTTAGCTTCTATCTGAATTTTCCTAAAAAAAATGGAACTATTTTAGGTCTCCCTTGTCTAAAGGGTTAGTTAAAAAAAGAAAGGACCTAAAATGGCGCTTAAACCTTCAACCTATAGACCTTTAGATCCCCGTGTATACCAAATCTCAACCCTTACAGGGCTCCTCATTTACGGAATCGGGTGGCTTGATTTTGACATTGAAACAATTAGTCTTTTAATCTTTCCCATCACGGCTCTTATATCCCAATTTCTTTTTACTTGCATTTGGAGACTTCCTAAATTTGACCCGAAAAGTGCTCTTATTTCCGGGCTCTCTCTTTGCCTTCTTCTCCGGACCAACCAGGATTTCACCGCCATTTTCATTGCCATAGTAACAATCGGGAGCAAATTTATCTTTCGATGGAAGGGAAAACATCTCTTTAACCCAACCAATTTTGGAATTGCTGTGTGCATCCTTTTGACTGGAGATGCGTGGGTGTCCCCTGGGCAGTGGGGAAGCCTGGCTTTTTTTGGGTTTTTAATGGCTTGTTTGGGAGGGTTAGTGGTTAATCGGTCGTCAAGAAGTGATGTCACCTATGCCTTCCTAGTTTTCTACCTGGCCATTGTTTTTGGAAGAGCCATTTGGTTAGGGCAGCCTTTTTCAATTCCACTTCACATTCTCCAAAATGGAGCATTTCTCCTTTTCACTTTTTTTATGATTTCAGACCCTAAAACCACACCAAATTCCAGGGCAGGGCGAATTCTATTTGCCCTTTTAGTAGCGATCGGTGCGGGAGTTGTCCATTTTATATTATTCCGACCCAACGGACTCATATGGTCTCTTGCAATTTTTTCATTGACCACCCCATTCATCGATCGGTGGTTCCCCGGAGGAGCATTTCAATGGAAGAGATTTGTTCCAGGGAAAGAGATACAAAATGTAAGGGAACTGGGAAAAAACGTTACGGAATTTTTGCGAACCCATTCACCCCCACCTTCCCTCCCCAGTCAAAGGGGGAGGGATTAAGGGAGAGGGAAAGAGTCTTTTTTGGAGAAAATCATTAATTAAAAGGAGGTTTATTATGAACATTAAAAACATTTTTGGTGTAACCCTGTTTTTGGGAACAATAATTTTCCCCCAAATTGCTTCTTCTTTTTGCGGGTTTTATGTAGCCAAGGCCGACACAAAACTCTTTAACAAGGCCTCGCAGGTGGTATTGGCTCGCCATGATGATAAAACCGTCATTACAATGAGTAATGATTTTAAAGGTGATCCGAAGGAATTTGCAATGGTGATTCCGGTTCCCACCCTTTTGGGAAGAGATCAAATCCATGTGGGGGACAGGGCCCTCCTAGATCATCTTGATGCTTATTCCTCTCCTAGGCTTGTGGAATATTTTGATGGGAATCCATGCCGTGTTTATCAAATGGATGAAAGTGAATTGAAATCTCTTCCTTCTGGTGCTTTAAAGTTTAAAAGGGAAAGAGCCCATAGCTTGGGAGTAACTATTGAAGCACACTATACGGTTGGCGAATACGACATTCTGATTCTTTCGGCTAAACAAAGCAACGGCCTAGAAAGTTGGCTCCGAGAAAACGGATACCAAGTTCCTCAACGGGCTAAAAAGGTTCTAAATAGTTATATCAAGCAAGGGATGAAGTTTTTTGTGGCAAAGGTCGACCTTGAAGAGAAAACCAAGTTGGGATTTTCCTCCTTAAGGCCCCTTCAAGTGGCCTATGAATCCCCCAAATTTATGCTTCCCATTCGGCTGGGAATGGTTAACGCGGATGGTCCTCAGGAAATTTTTATCTACACCTTGACACGAAAGGGAAGGGTGGAGACCACCAACTACCGTACGGTGAAACTACCCACAGGAATAGACCTTCCTTTATACCTCAAGGAGGAGAAACATTTCGGTCGTTTTTACGAGGATATGTTTTCTCACCAAGCAAAGAAGGAAGATATGCGGGTCTTATTTGAGGAGTATGCGTGGGATATGAACTGGTGCGATCCCTGCGCTGCGGATCCCCTTTCGAGGAATGAGTTACGGAAATTGGGTGTCTACTGGCTTAATGATGGACCCTCGAAAAAAGGCTTAAGAAAAGTCATCCCTGGACTTTCCCAAGGGGGACCCCAAGAGGTATTTCTAACCCGTTTGCATGTCCGGTATGACGCGGCCCATTTTCCAGAGGACCTGGTTTTCCAGGAAACCTCCGATCAGCGGAATTTTCAAACCCGGTATGTTCTTCGTCACCCTTGGAAAAAAGAAGATGAGTGTACGGAGGTTGCGTCTTACCGGAGAAATCTAAGGGAAAGGCAGGAAAAAGAGGCCCAGACACTGGCTTCTCTAACCGGTTGGGACATCGATCAGATTCGAGATAAAATGAACATTGAAAATATTGTGGAGGACAAAAAATGGTACCAGTGGATTTGGGATTGACGAGGTTAAAATGAATCAAAACTTGTTAAAGGTTCTCCCGAGGTGAAACCAGAAGAGTCCATTTGTTGGATCATTTTTTGATATACCTTTGAAAAGGGGTAATTGTAAATACGGGTTGGTGGAACCCACAGCCACTGACCCCTCTTTTTTTTATCCCGAAAGAGGCAAAGAAAAGGGTGATAGTGTCCCTTGAAATGGGTGTAGGTATGGGAAACAGGTTTCATCCCATTTTGGACCTCCACATCAAATCCCATTTTTTTATTCAACTCCTTGGTTAGATTCCCGTTGGTTTCCGGAGGGCAATCCAATTCAAAGGTTGGAAATTCCCATAAACCTCCCAATAAACCCTGGTGGGGCCGTTGTTGAATTAAAATTTTTCCTTCGTCTTTAACGATACCTACCAAAAAATAACGGTGGGGAACTGGTTTTTTCTTGATTGAAACAGGGATGAGGTTTTCCTCTCCGTTTGCTTTTGCAAGGCAACACCTCTCAATGGGGCAGAGGTGACACTGGGGATTTTTCGGGGTGCAAACCGTAGCTCCCAAATCCATCAGGGCCTGGTTAAAATCCGAGACTCTCTTCAGAGGAAGCAGTTGCTCAGAGTAAACCCAGAGTTTTTGAATGACATGGGGATCCTTTGGACTCTCTTTAACCGCAAAAAGACGGGACAAAACCCTCTTTACGTTTCCATCTAGTATAGGTTCCCGTTGGTTATAGGCAAGACTTAATATGGCCCCTGCCGTGGATCGTCCAATTCCAGGAAGGCTCTCCAATTCTCTCCGGCAGGTAGGAATGTGTCCCTTAAAATTCTTTTGGACTAAACGGGCGGCTTGGTGAAGGTTCCTTCCTCGGGAATAGTAGCCCAAGCCCTCCCAAAGTTTTAAAACCCTGGAAATCTTTGAGCGGCCCAAAGTGTAAAGGGTGGGGAAAGTTTTCAGGAAATTAGTGTAGTAGGGAATGACCGTAGTAACCTGAGTCTGTTGAAGCATGACTTCCGAAAGCCAAATATGGTAGGGGTTTTTGGTCTTTCTCCAAGGCAAATTTCTTCCTTGGTTATCATACCAATGAAGAAGACAGAGACGAAGGTAGGATCGGTGCCGTGTTTTCATAATCGGTAATCTATACCATAACCCTTTGTTGAAATAAACCTCTTGGTGCATTATAGTACACCCCCATGAGCCTTCTCATCCTCCGCAGAATCCTTTGGGGCGTTCCGGTATTATGGGTGGTTGCTACCCTTACGTTTCTAATCATGCATTGGGTGCCCGGGGGACCCTTTGACCAGGAAAAAAAACTTCCACCCGAAATCCTAGCCAACATAGAAGCCAAATACCACCTGGATCAACCCTTTGGTACCCAATACCTCCTTTATATGAAAAACCTCATTTACGGTGACCTTGGTCCTTCTTACAAATATACCGGTCGGAGTGTTAATGATATTATAAAAGACTCTTTCCCCGTTTCCCTTCAGTTGGGTTTAATCGCCTTAGGTTTTTCCATTCTTGCAGGGCTTTCTTCGGGAATTCTTTCTGCCGTGTTTTTTAATTCATGGATCGATCGCGCAGGAATGTTCTTTGCAACCATTGGAATTTCGTTTCCCAGTTTTGTTTTGGCAGCTTTTTTAATCTTTATTTTCTCAAATGTATTTCATTTTTTTCCTCCCGCCCTTTGGGAAGGGTGGCGTTATACCGTTCTACCGGGAATGGCCCTGGGAGCTGGACCAGCTGCTTACCTTGCACGACTAACCCGTTCCAGCGTTTTAGAGGTGATGAAAAAAGAGTATGTTACTACTGCGAGGGCAAAAGGTTTGGGGGAATTTACGATTTTGTTTAAACATATTTTGAAAAATTCAATGTCTCCCATCGTGACCATTTTAGGTCCCTTAACCGCGGCTTTGGTTACTGGATCTTTCGTCATCGAATTTATTTTTTCGGTCCCAGGGATGGGAAAGTTTTTTGTAACGGCAGTAACCAACCGGGACTATCCCCTGATCATGGGGGTGACGCTGGTCTATTCCTTACTGATTGTTTTGGCCAATCTAATCGTTGACCTTTTTTATACCTATTTGGATCCGAGGACCAGAGTTGACTGAAATCAGCGCCCCTTTACACCCTTGGCAACTTTCGGACTCACCTTGGCATGGGTTTTATGCAAGGTTTCGAAAAAATAAAGCCGCATGTGTGAGTTTTACGTTTCTGTTTCTTTTGGTGGGATTGGCTTTTTTCGCTTCCATCCTGGCTCCCTATTCCTTCGAGGAACAGGACGTTTCTGCCACATTGCAACCCCCCAGTTTCGAGCATTGGATGGGGACGGATCGTCTGGGGAGGGATCTATTCTCCAGGACTCTTTTTGGTACCCGTGTTTCCATGACCGTCGGGATCGTCACGGCTCTTTCTGCGTTGATCATTGGATCACTTTACGGTGCTGTTTCGGGGTATATTGGGGGCCGGACCGATCAAATCATGATGAGGGGGGTTGACGTTGTTTATGCGCTTCCTGACCTCCTTTTGATTATTCTCCTCAACATGGTTATCGGGAGAGGAATTTTAGGTATTCTCATTGCTTTGAGTTTAGTTAGTTGGGTGACGGTTGCTCGATTGGTGCGCGGGGAGGTCTTAAGACTCCGGGAACAGACCTATGTTGAAGCAGCAGTGGCTTTAGGTGCAAATCATACCTGGATTCTTCTTCGCCATCTTTTGCCCAATACTTTAGGATTGTTAATTGTGACGGTTACATTTCGAATTCCCGCTGCCATTTTGGCAGAGTCAACGTTAAGTTTTATTGGAATTGGTATTGCCCCCCCGGATGCAAGTTGGGGAACCCTGGCTAACGAAGGATGGGCAGCGATGAGGTTTTCTCCCCATCTCATTTTATTTCCCAGTTCAATCATTTTTACCACGATTTTAGCCTTTAATTTCCTTGGGGATGGGTTAAGAGACGCCTTTGACCCCAGTATGGACCGATCCCAATAACGCGCAAACCAACCTCAGAAAAAAATCCTTTACCGGAAGAGCCGGTTAAACTAAAATTAACGCTAATGAAAAAAATTACCCTTTCCATCTTTATTTTATCTGTAGCCTTGTTTTTTTCTTCTCCAAATTCTGCCTGGGCTGATACAAAGGTCTATATCTCAATTTCCGTGGGGGGAGGGGCCCTGATTGGAATGGTCGGATATTATTTTCACGTCACCTATTCTTCCCGAATTGCCCAAAAGAAAGAAGAGGAGCAACAAGGAAAAGATCTAAATAAAAAGCTGGCACTCAAAACCTCTTTTTCTTCATCTCCTAAAAAATCTCTTCCTCATTTCCATTCCCTCAACCAGGAGGTTCCTCCTTCAAACCGCTTGGAATTGAATCTGTTTACCTACACCTGGTAAAAAAAAGTTTTCTTTTGGAGTCCTCATTTCCTTAACTTTTTTCACAATTTGATCCCATTCGGATTAAGCTGAAAACCCCCTGACTTGACACATCAGGGGGTTTTGGTAACTTTAAAATGTGCGGAAAAATTGTTTTAAAATAATAAAAATATTACCCTTTTTGGCAGTTGCAGTTGCCCTTCTCCAAGGGGAGGCATTCTCCCAGGAGGTGAGGCTATTTGGATATTCCTTAGGCGAACAGGTAGAACACATCCTGAAAGTCCAGGGAAAACCTAACCTAACCAAAAAAACAAAAAAAGAAGTTCATTGGATCTATTTTTTAAATAAAAACAAAGAGACCTATTTGGTCTTTTCTTTCTCGAAAAAAAGACCCGGTTTATTGTCAGGAATTCAAGTCACTGGGAAAGGAAAATTAGACCGCCCATTATTGCGGGGTCTTCAATTAGGGGACCACAGAAATTTAGTTGAAAGGGTATTTGGAAAACCCGATTTGGAGGAACGGGTAGAGAATATCAACGGGGTTTTAAGCCGTTATTCCAATCGAAATTTTTCTTTTGAGTTTATAGAGGGTCGCCTCTATAGCGTTCGAATCCACCGGAACGTGTTTTTACCTAAAATATTGTTCATCGAAAACTTGAGTTTGTGAATTTCCCGCTATACCAGGGAGCGCAAAAACCGGAGATTTTCCAAATCTTCAAGCATTTCCTTTCCCTTTGGGGTTTCCAAAACCATTGGAATATTTTTAAAACGGGAATCCTTCATCAGTGCACTAAAACCCTCTTTTCCAATAAACCCTTTTCCAATATGTTCATGGCGATCCACCCGGCATCCAATATCTTTTTTGCTGTCGTTAAGGTGAAATGCCTTGATCCGCTGGAGTCCAACCACGTTATCGAACTCTTTCATCACCATTTGATAACCCGTTTGCGATCTTATATCATAGCCGGCTGCAAAAACATGACAGGTATCAAAACAGATTCCTAACCGGTTTGACCCTTCAACCTGATCAAAAATTTTTTTCAAGTGTTCAAACCGATGTCCAAGCGTTGTTCCCTGACCCGCTGTGGTTTCCAAAAGAATCTTCATGTGATAACCCTTGGTTTTTAGATGAAGGGTATTGATACTCTCAGCAATCCAACGAAGACCCTCTTCTTCCCCAGCCCCCAGGTGGGCGCCAGGGTGAGCAACCAAATAGGGAAGATTAAGCGTTTCCACCCGTTCCATTTCTTCCAAAAAAGCGGACACCGATCTTTTCCGATCCTCTTGGTTGGGGCTTCCCAGGTTAATTAAATAAGAATTATGAACAAAAACCATTGAAACCGAAGACTTTTTTAATTTTTTTTTAAACCGTTTTATATCCTCCGGGTTGAGAGGTTTTGCGGCCCATTGGGTAGAGCTCTTGGTAAAAATTTGAACGGCGTCACACCCAACCTGTTCTCCCCGAAGAATAGCGTGATCCAATCCACCTGCAATGGACATATGGGAACCCAATTTCATCTCTAGGATTTCCTCCTTTCCAGTATTATTAAAAATAATAGAAAATTAACACCTCTCCTAAAAGCGATCAAAGGAAAAATGGAAAATGAAGATGGATTTGCCAAAAAGGTGAATGAATTAGTATAATTTAGCGGATTTTAGTTTTTTTTACAATGTTTTGAAATCGACCCTTAGGGGTTGAATTTAATATGAGAGGAAAAAATGGTTTCAAAAAAATCATTATTTGTTTTACTTTTACTTGGTTCAGGAGCTGCTGGGGTGTTCGTTTTCATGAATATTGAGCGGCCTTCTTCTCAATTTTCCGTAGAAGAAAAAACAAATGAGCCAATGAAACTTCAGGTCCCGTTAGAAAAAACAATTGACCAACGCAAACAGTTTTCTCAAAAATTTATAAAAATCACAAAACACACCGCACTTCGTCCACTCTATGAAGAGTATATTGATCAGATTGGCGTCAATGGAATAATGGATGTGGTTCAAAAAATATCCCCCAAATGCCATGGGGAAGGCCATGATCTGGGAAAGGTTATTTTCTCCAAGCTTAATGATTTGGGCTCCTCCTTACGAACCTGCAAAGATGGCTGTTATTCCGGGTGCATGCATGGTGTCTTTATGGAGGTATTTAAATTGGAGGAAAACGGACATTCTCATGGCCCGGCCAGTTCCGAACACCAAGTTCATTCTCTGGTAGAATCGATTAAAGATCGCATTCCTGAAATTTGTTATCAAGGCTCAGTCACCCAAATGTATAAAGAAGGTGATTGTTCACACGCTGTGGGGCATGCCGTCATGTTTGTCTTGGATTATGATATTCCAAGGGCTCTTGGGCATTGCAGGCTGTTTGATCAAGAGGCCTTAAAATACTATTGTGCAACGGGGGCTTATATGGAATATGTGGCGGTCCGGGGACAGGACAAAAAAGAAGGGGAATCCCTTTTTTATCCCTGTGACTCCGAGGAATTCCCCGCGGCCTGTTTTCGGTATAAAATGGTCCATGTCTTTCGAAACCATTTTGCTCATGGAGGAGAATTTACCGATATTGTCAAACAGTGTACGGCCCTAAAAGGAAAATACCGGTTGGGTTGCTTTCATGGAGTAGGCAACGCCCATATGGGAAACATTGCCGCGGGAAACGTGCCAATCAGCTATGTATGTGGTTTTGGGAATAAAGACGATCAATATATGTGTATTGAGGGGGCTGCGGAGCGGATGGGGAAATATCACCCAAAAAATGGATTGCTCCGATGCCAACAGCAGTTGACAGGGTGGAAAAGAGATGTTTGTATTGCCGGGGTTCAACGGAAAATGTATGATTTAAAAAAACCCTTTAAAAACTATTTTTAAAAAAATTTATGTACTTCTTTCTCCCACCAGCTGGCCTTGAATTTGATCCAAAAAAAGAATCAATCCCGCCCCCACTAATGCCATGACAGCGCTGAATGCAAAGAGAGGGGAGGGTCCAATGGTTTTGAAAAAAAAACCGTTAAAAACCAATCCAAACCCCATTCCCATTCCATAGGAAACACTGCTATAAAGGCTTTGTCCACTGGCCCTCAATGGCCGGGGAACCATTTGATGTATTTGAAATACTGAAGCCACATGAAACAAACCAAAAGAAAAGGCATGCAGGAGCTGGGCGATAATTAAGGGGACCACTGACAAGGTGATTGAACATATCCCCCATCGCAGAGCGGCCAGGAGAAGTGAAAGCGTCACCAATGGGAGGGTTCCCAGTTGGGCCAACAAACGCCCCGCAAATACCATGATTAAGATTTCTCCCACAACCCCCTCTGCCCAAAGAAAACCAATGGTTGCTTTGGAATATCCGGTATTTTCCAGGGCAATTGAAAAAAATCCATAATAGGTTCCATGACTGGCCTGCATCAGAAAACAGCAGGTCAAAAATAAGATAACCTCTGGGCGTTTTAAAAAACCGGTTAATTTAAATTGGTTGTCCGAAACACTCACCATTGGGCTTGGAAGCCGTATTGCAGAGATGACATTGAGGGCTAGAAAAACAAGCATTCCCGAAATAACCCATCGGGTGGTTGTATGATCCAAAATAAAACCAAATCCGGTGGATAAAAGGATAAACCCAATGGATCCCCATAACCGGATTTTCCCATAATCCCAATTCCTCTGCTCAATCACTTCCAGAGTCGTCGCTTCCACAAGGGGGAGGGTGGGGGTCCAAAAAACCCCAAAAGCCACCATGACTAGAACCATACCCCAGAAATTTTCAATCCACATATAAAACGAAAAGAAAAAAAAGCTCAGGAGACAACCCAAAACAGTTAGGCCCCTTCGGGCATGCCAATAATCTGAAAGAAAGCCCCATGCTGCGGTAGAAAATATTTTTAGAAAGGGAGGGATGGCTGCCATGAGGCCGATTTGCCACCCCTGAAACTTTAAATCGGCTAAATAGAGGTTAAAGTAGGGGAGATAGATTCCAAGACAGGCAAAAAATGAAAAGTAAAAAACTCGGAAAAGGAAGGGCCGGCCAACGTTCATGCATTCAATTTAAGAAGAGGATAGGCTTTTTCTTTTTCTAATTCCAACCGATTGAAAAAAGCTCTTTAGTTTAACGGGGCAGGGGAAGAAACCCCAAAAAAAGCCCTCAGGTTGCTTAGGCGGATTCCCGGATAACCAAGGTAATCTCATTTACTAATGTTTAGCTCGCCGGGTTTCTGAAAGTTAATTTTTAAGAGAAGAAAAGCACCGATTATGTTTGCTTGACGGTCAAGGAATCAGCACAACTTTTGCAATATTTTTTCCCGTCAATGGTTTGAAAACGTCCCACATGGGTAAACTCCCCACAATTTTGACAGGCCTCAGCTTGGTATTTTCCGGATTTAGGGGGTGGATCCATGGTCATTTTTTTTATGGAAAAAAGGGACTTTTCAGGGGCGTTCATGATTTCATCGATCTTAGATTGTATTTCCTTTTGGAAGGCTTCAGCCTCTTCTTTTGTGGCAAGGGAAGAGGCAGCATGGCGCCTCCTTTTACTGAACTCTCCATCAGGATCAAAGGTTTCCCAGAAATGGCAATAAATTCTAACGGCATTGCGGGTTTTGGTATTCATTAGGATGTATACGGGTTTTCCAACGCCTGTCAAAATTAAATTCCGTTTTCCCATTGTACAACCGGTGAATTCCTGAATGGCATCAATGGCACAAGTTTCGTTTTCAACCATGGCTACTACCTGCTTCATATTTGAGACTTCATTTCCCATTTCACGCATGGCTGCCTGGGAAATCCGATATCCCATAGCAATATCCAGACATAAATGGCGGTGAAAATCGACTACTTCTTGGAATGATTTCATACAGTTATTCTCCTTTTCCTTATTTCCAAAGACGATAATCGGTTAAGTTTATCGAAATTCTAAATTAATTGCAAGGTCTTCCTTTTTGTTGAAGAAGGTATTCTTTTCAATGTCTTATAATGGTAAACCGTTACGGGAGATCTATTTTTTACCCCTCCCGAAAATTCTAAAAATAATTCACAATCCAATTTAAGATAAAGGATAAAAAACATCTAATTAATTTAATTGCTTTATCTTTCCAAAATCACTTTTCTTCCAAAAAGTAGGAGTCTCTTGACGATGAGGGAAACAATATGTTATTTTTCCATAAATGCGTAGGGATTGCTATGCTGCATGAGAATTTAGATGAAGGCCTCACCTTTGATGACGTTTTGCTAATCCCAGAACGATCGGGTGTCCACCCTCGGGATGTAAGAACGGACACACAACTCACCCGGAACATTCGAATCAATATTCCTATTATCAGTGCTGGAATGGATACTGTGACTGAATCGAGCCTAGCCATTGCTATTGCTCAAGAAGGGGGTTTGGGTTTTATTCACAGAGCCCTCCCCATTGATCGGCAGGCAACCGAAGTGGATAAGGTAAAAAAATCGGAGAGTGGGATGATTATGGATCCCATTACCATTTCTCCCGATCAATTTATTCATGATGCGACTCACCTCATGGCCCGGTATCAGATTTCCGGGATCCCGGTAACCAAGAATAAAAAACTAGTGGGAATCCTCACCAATCGGGATCTTCGGTTTGAATCCGACGGGAAATTAAAAGTCTCCCAGATCATGACTCATAAAAAACTCATCACTGCCCCACTGGGAACCACCTTAGAATCGGCCAAGGAAATTCTTCAAAAAAATCGGATCGAAAAATTACCTGTGGTGGATGAAAATTTTGAATTGAAAGGTTTGATTACCATCAAAGATATTGAAAAAAAGATTCAATATCCGAATGCTTGCCAGGACTCCCTGGGCCGTCTGAGGGTTGGGGCCGCCGTGGGTGTAGGTGAAGAAGAAATGGAAAGAACCCATGCCCTGGTGAAATCTGGAATCGACGTCATTGCCGTGGATACCGCACATGGTCATTCCGATGCGGTTTTGGAAATGGTCCGGGCGATCAAGAAAAAATACCCTGAAGTGGATCTTGTGGGTGGGAACATCGTAACAGGAGAAGCAGTGGAGGAGTTGGTCAAAGCGGGAGTCGATGCGGTGAAGGTGGGGGTGGGGCCGGGTTCCATTTGCACCACACGGGTGGTTGCGGGGGCCGGAATGCCGCAAATTACAGCCATTGCCAAATGCGCGGAAGTTGCCAACCGTTTGGGAATTCCCGTGATTGGGGATGGGGGAATTAAATTTTCAGGAGATATTACCAAAGCCATTGCTGCAGGGGCATCATCGGTAATGATTGGAAGCCTTTTTGCGGGGACGGAGGAATCTCCAGGTGAATCCATTATTCTCCAGGGAAGAAGTTACAAAGTATACCGGGGAATGGGGTCACTCGGGTCTATGGTCCGGGGAGGAAGAGACCGATATTTTCAGGAAGCTGAAATTGACGCTAAATTGGTTCCTGAAGGTATTGAGGGAAGGGTTCCCTATAAGGGCCAATTATCAGCTGTTCTATTTCAATTGGTCGGGGGTTTGCGGTCAGGAATGGGTTATTGCGGCTGTCGGACAATCGAGGAATTACGTCAAAAGGGACGGTTTATCCGCGTCACACAAGCGGGCCTTAGGGAAGGTCATGTCCATGATGTGATCATTACAAAAGAGGCGCCCAATTACCGCCGAGAGTGGGAAATGTAACTTTTCTCTCCCATTGGCTCTCCTCATCAGTCTACATAATTATCCCTTTCTAAAATTTTAACATGGAGTTTGAAAACTGAAATTTAAAACAAATAATTCCGATAATTCCCACCCCGTATCGGGTCCGGACCCATTCCCAAAAAAGAACTTCATGTATTCCTTCCGTTAATTTTCTCATGGATAAAACATTTGATAAGATTTTAATTGTTGATTTTGGTTCCCAATATACCCAACTCATTGCCCGCCGAATCCGGGAAAGTTCCGTTTATTCCGAAATACAACCTTGTACGGTTCCCTTTCGTAAATTAACGGATTTTAAACCCCAAGGGATTATTTTGTCTGGTGGCCCTTCCAGTGTCTATGAAAAAGGAGCCCCTCTTATCCATAAAGGGATTTTTAACCTCGGTATCCCAATTTTGGGGATATGCTATGGAATGCAATTGATGACCCATCTTTTGGGAGGTAAAGTGGGAAAAGCCCAACGAAGAGAGTATGGCCCATCAGAGCTTAAAATTGACGACCCCGGAATTCTTTTTCAGGGAATTATGGAACACCTCTCACGAACTGATGGAGATCGAAAGAAAAACACCGTCTGGATGAGTCATGGTGATCGAATTGAGGCTCTCCCAACAGGATTCTCTCCTATGGCCCACACGGAAAACTCCCCTTATGCAGCCATGGGGAATCCCCATCGAGGGTTTTTTGGTTTACAGTTTCATCCTGAGGTGGTTCATACCCCTATGGGAAAGGAGATTTTAAATGGGTTTATATTTGGGGTTTGTGGATGCCAACCCAAATGGACCATGCGGTCCTTCGTTAACCAGAGTATCGAAGAAATTCGAAAAACGGTCGGAAAAGAAAAAGTGATTTGTGCAATAAGTGGCGGGGTGGATTCTTCCGTTGCGGCCACTCTGGTCCATAAAGCCATTGGAAAACAATTAACCTCCGTCTTTATCAACAATGGGCTCCTTCGATTTAGGGAATCGGACCAGGTTTTGGAAACCTATCGAAAGGAGTTAAATCTCAATATTCGGTATGTGGATGCAACGGATTCATTTTTAACAAAATTAAAGAATGTAAATGACCCTGAGCGAAAAAGAAAAATTATTGGAAATGAATTTATCCGGATATTTGAAAAGGAAGCCCGGTCCATTGGGAAAGTGAAATTTTTGGTTCAAGGAACCCTTTACCCCGATGTCATCGAAAGCGTGTCGTTTAAGGGACCTTCTGCTACCATTAAAACCCATCATAATGTGGGGGGCCTTCCTCTAAAGATGCGATTAAGGTTAATCGAACCTTTACGGGAACTTTTTAAAGACGAGGTTAGAAAAGTAGGAAAAGAGTTGGGGCTTTCTCAGGGTCTTCTATGGCGACAACCTTTTCCAGGTCCCGGTTTGGCCGTTCGGGTGCTAGGACCCATCACCAAAGAACGCCTGGAAATGCTTAAAAAAGCAGACCATATTGTAACGGAAGAAATCGAAAAGGAGGGGCTGACTCGGAAGATATGGCAGGTTTTTGCGGTCCTATTACCGATAAAAACCGTCGGGGTTATGGGAGATGAAAGAACCTATGACTATGTGATTGCGATTAGGGCGGTCCATAGCACTGATGGCATGACGGCAGACTGGGTGCGTTTATCCTATGACCTCCTGGGACTCCTTTCCAATCGAATCATCAATGAGGTCAAAGGAATAAACCGAGTGGTCTATGATATTTCATCCAAACCTCCAAGTACTATCGAATGGGAGTAGCCCTTACAAATTTAAAACCCTTTCTTATGATAAGAACATGGGAAAGACGCACCCTCATTAGGGAGTTATTTTAATAATTTTCAGGGAGAGAAAAATGAATCCAGGGGAAAACATTAAAGTGAAGGGAACCAAAAAGCAAACCCCAGATTCCCAAGAAATCATCGTGGTAAGGGAATTTCGGGGGCGATTGGTTAAGGCCATACAAATAAATGAGCAACCCGCTTGGAAGGTCGAACTCCAAAATGGCCGAATGATTGAATGTTTAGAATCCGATATCTCACCGGAAAAAGTTGTAATGGTTCCATGGGATCAATGCCGGGAGCGTTAATTTTCAAAATAAGACATGGAAAAAACAATTCCGAATCGTTCGGGCCCTCCACCCATTTTAAAATTCCTTTGCGCTCCAGGTTTCCCATTTGAATAAGGATTGCCTTATTTCTCTCTTTTTGTTATAGTCCCTGCACTCCGAGGATAAACGATTAAAAAATGATGGAAGAACGTCTTCAAAAAATTATATCCCAGGCTGGAATAACTTCCCGCCGCAAGGCCGAACAGTTAATTGATTCTGGAAAAGTAACCGTGAACGGCCATAGGGTCAATACCCTGGGGGCCAAGGCTGATATTTTAAAGGATCGAATCTGCGTCAATGGAAAAAAAATCAATCCTTCTCCCGGAAAGGTCTATATTCTTCTTTATAAACCCCGCGGATTTATTACCTCTTTACATGATCCCCAGGGCCGTCCCACCGTGATCCAGCTTCTCAAGGGAATACGCCAAAGGGTTTATCCGGTTGGCCGGCTCGACTTCGATACCGAGGGAATTTTAATTATTACCAACGATGGGGATTTTTCCCAAACTCTAATGCATCCTAAGCACGAAATCCCCAAAACCTATCTTGCCAAAATTAGAGGAGAAATACCCGAAAACGTCCTTGAAAAACTTACTAAAGGGGTAAAGATTGGTGGAAAAAAAGCGGTTCCCGTCAGTGTCAAAAAAAAAGGGCTTACTGAAAAGAATTCTTGGATAGAAATGACCCTTCACGAGGGAAGAAACCGACAAGTTAAGCGAATGTTTGAAGCCGTAGGTCACTGGGTTATAAAACTCAAACGTGTGGCCTATGGTCCCTTAAATTTAAAAGGCCTTTCCGTGGGAGAATTCCGATTTTTAAATCCAAAGGAGGTCACCCTCCTCAGGAAGTGGGGTTCCCGCTGATGACAGGCTTTAAACGTTCCCACTCCTGTGGAGCGCTTACACCCCATGAGGTTGGGGAAATAGTTTATATTTCAGGTTGGGTTCACCGACGAAGAGACCATGGAGGATTGATTTTTTTAGACCTTCGTGATCGGGAAGGGATTACACAGGTGGTATTCAACCCGGCAAGCGACACAGACGCCCACCACGTTGCCCATGAAGTAAGAAACGAATTTATTCTTGCCGTTTCGGGGAAGGTGGTGAAACGGCCCGAGGGAACCATTAATCCTGATATTAAAACCGGTGAAATTGAAATTTTGGCCGATTTCATTGAAATTGTGAACCCATCAAGACCCCTTCCTTTTTCCATAGAGGAGGAGAGCGATGTTTCAGAATTGGTCCGGTTGAAATACCGTTATTTGGATCTAAGGAGACCCTCCATCCAGAAAATTTTTCAATTAAGACACCAGGCGGTTCGAGGTTTCAGGGAATTTCTTCACAGGAATGGGTTTTTGGAGATTGAGACCCCTTTTTTAACCAAGAGTACCCCTGAAGGGGCGCGAGATTATCTGGTTCCAAGCCGTGTGAATCCTGGGACTTTTTTCGCACTTCCCCAATCCCCCCAGCTCTTCAAGCAACTTCTTATGATTTCCGGGTTTGAACGGTATTACCAGGTCGTTAGGTGTTTTCGCGATGAAGATCTTCGGGCGGATCGACAACCCGAGTTTACTCAAGTGGATGTCGAAATGTCTTTTATCCAGGAGGAGGATATCCTCAGCCTAATGGAAGATCTTGTTTCGACTGTTTTTAGAGAAACAAAAGGAATTGAATTAGACCGTCCTTTTCAAAGAATTTCATACCATCAGGCTTTGAACCGTTATGGAACCGATAAACCGGATCTTCGTTTTGGGTTGGAAATAAAGGATTTATCTGCTGTGGTTCAAAATGGAAAATTTAAGGTTTTTCAGGATGCGTTAAAGCAGGGAGGGTATGTCAAAGGTTTAAACGCAAAGGGATTCGCCCAGTTTTCCAGGAGCGAATTAGATGCGTGGGTGGAAAAAGCAAAGTCATTAGGCGCAAAAGGGCTGGCCTGGATAAAGGTTACCCAAAAAGGATATGACTCCCCGATTGCTAAATTTTTTGAACCTGATATCCTGGAGCAAATCTCCGCTCAACTCAGTGGAGAAGAGGGCGATTTACTGTTTTTTGTTGCTGACCAACAAAAAGTTGTCCACCAAACCTTGGGCCAAATTCGCTTAAGCCTTTCGGAGAAAAAGGGGTTAATTGATCAAAATCAATTTTCTCCAGTTTGGATAACCGATTTTCCCTTATTTGAATTTGATTCTGTTGAAAAACGGTTTGTGGCTATTCATCATCCCTTTACTGCCCCCAAAGAGGAAGATATTCCCTTATTGGATACCGACCCTCTTAAGGTCCGTTCCCGTGCCTATGATCTCGTGTTGAATGGACAGGAAGTGGGAGGGGGGAGTATCCGTATTCATCGTCAAGAAATGCAAAAAAAAATCTTTACTTTATTAAAAATGGATGAAAAAGAGTCCAGGGAAAAATTTGGTTTTTTATTGGATGCGCTGGATTTTGGGGCTCCTCCCCACGGGGGAATTGCATTTGGGTTAGACCGTCTGATCATGCTCCTCAGTGGGGCGGAATCTATTCGGGATGTTATCGCATTTCCAAAGACCCAAAAGGCCATTTGCCCTCTTACAGAGGCCCCCAGCAAAGTAGATCCAAAACAATTAAAAGAGTTGCATATTAAATTAGATCGTGTAGAATAGGGCCGTTTTCCAGAGGGTGACACTATCGGTGGTGGAACAGAAGAAATCCAAAAGCTAAAGGAGGTGAGAACATATGGCACAGAAAGTTGCAAAAGCCGGAATCAAGCGAGAAAAGGGTTGGCTTTATTATTTAGACAAACAAGGAGATGTCTCCAAAGCCAAAATGGCTCGCGGGGGTGGCAAACACAAGCCATCCAAGCCTGTGAAGGTCACAAAAACTGCTGTCAAGCGTGAGGCAGGGTTTCTATACTTCATTGACAAGCAGGGTGATGTCTCTCGGACCAAAATGGCTCGGGGTGGGCGAGCAAAAAAGAAAACCAAAAAAGTAACAAAGGCAAAAACAACAAAAACAACAAAAAAAGCGGCTAAAAAACCAAAAAGAAAGAAATAATCGGTTGGGGGCAACTCCCTAATGGGTGTTGCCCCCCATTCCGCTTTTCCCTCGCCCGATGATGGGCTTCTCTTTATAAAAAAAAACCTTCCTTTTACATCAGATTTTTCAACTTTTCGACATTTTGGAATCCATTCGCTCGGGCCGAAACTAATCCGCTTTATGAAATTAATTATAAAAAATAATTTAAGTCAGCCTAAAAGATTTCAGAAAATATAAGGGAAAAAGGTAAATGCTTGGAGACGTGACCAATCCATTTTCAAAAGGGCCTCATTTTTTCTTAAACCTGTGGCATTTCTTTGGCCTTTCCTTTTGGATTGTGCTTTTGCGGATCTTTAATCATGTGACCATACTGGGGAAGGAAAACATTCCGAAAAAAGGGGAAAGAGGGGTTCTTTTTCTCTACAATCATATTTCGGCGATAGACCCCTTTGTCATTGGGGTAACCAGCATGCCTTTTTTTTCCCCGGTTTGGTGGAAAGCCCCGGCTAAAGAAGAGCTCTTTAAAAATTCATTCCTTCGTTACCTTTTATATTCCTGGGGTGCCTTTCCTGTCCGGAGAGGTCAGCAGGACCAGATGGCTATGGATTCTATGGTCCAAATGGCGAAGGATAATGTCCTTGTTATTGCCCCAGAGGGAAGGCGTTCACCAACAGGGGATTTATTGCCAGGAAGACCTGGTGTTGGCAGGGTGATTCATTTTGGAAAACCGAATAAAATCATTCCAGTTTTGCTTCAGGGAACGGAGCAGGTGTTGCCCAAAGGAAGATTTTGGCCTCGATTTTTTCGGAAAATAATTATTACCTACGGACCCTCTTTGAATTTTTCTTCATTTGATCATGTTCCAAATACCAAAGAGGTTTCCCAGGTCATTGTGGATGAAGTAATGAACTCTATCCTTGTATTAATGAAAGATTCAGGGTAAATTTTCTGGGGAAATCGCCTTGTTTTATTCGGATTTTATGGAAGAAAAACTCTTAAAGAAAACTTTTCTATTTGAAATTTCTTCTCAAATTTAAGTATACTGTTTTTTTAAAAACAATTTGGTGTTACCTGGTTTAACTATTATTTTAATGATTTATTTGTTTGCATTGCCGAAATGTGGTCATCAAGGGCCTCAGCGAGGGTTAAAATGAAAAAAATTCAGCGGGCATTAATCAGTGTTTCAAAGAAGGATGGAATCATTGACTTTTCAAAGGAGTTGTCTTCCCTAGGAGTAGAAATTCTGTCCACCGGAGGAACGGCTAAATCCTTACGGGAAGCGGGAATTCCGGTAACCGAAGTTTCTCAATACACAGGGTTTCCAGAAATTTTGGATGGAAGGGTCAAAACCCTGCATCCTAAAGTTCATGGTGGTCTTCTGGGGGTTCAGGAAAATCCCGAACATGTCAACCAAATGGAACAACATCAAATAAAACCCATTCAAATGGTGGTGGTCAATCTCTACCCGTTTGAAGAAACCATTCAAAAACCTGATTGTCCCCTTGAAGAAGCGGTGGAGAATATTGATATTGGAGGGCCGTCGATGCTTCGATCCGCTGCGAAAAATCATCGGGATGTTGCCGTCTTGGTTGACCCTGCGGATTACAGGTTGGTTCTGGATGAATTACAAAAAAACGAAAAAACCCTGTCTCGTCAAACCTGTTTGCACCTTGCGGTAAAAGCCTTTCGTTTAACCGCCAATTACGATCTGGCGATAACCCGCTTTCTTGAAGAGAGAGATTCGGATACAACAGATTCTCAATTTCCGCAATTGTTTTCAATTCATATGGAAAAAATCCAAAATCTTCGTTATGGGGAAAACCCACATCAAAAAGCAGCTTTTTACCGTGAACTTCAACCCATTGAGCCTTCCATTGCTAATGCAACTCAACTGCATGGAAAGGAGATGTCCTTTAACAATATTCTCGATGCGAATTCTGCATTGGAATTGGTAAAGGAATTTGAAGAAGGAACCGTGGTCATCATTAAACACAACAACCCCTGTGGTGTGGCTTCTGGGCCCTCTCTGGCAGAAGCCTATCAAAAGGCTAGGGAGACCGATCCTATCTCGGCCTTCGGAGGAGTGATAGCTCTGAATCGGAGGGTGGATGAAACCACTGCCCGTGAAATGTCTTCCACCTTTATTGAAGTGATCATTTCCCCGGGGTTTGATGACTCAGCCCTAGAAATATTGAAGAAAAAGCGGGACCTTAGGCTTTTAGATATTGGACCTTCCGTTAAGGGAAAACCCACTGGATTGGATTTTCGAAAAGTGGTAGGAGGGTTGATACTTCAAGATAGAGATCTGGGAACCATCCCTGGACTGACCCAGCTTAAAGTCGTTTCTGTCCGAAAACCTACCCCTAATGAATATTACGCCATGGGTTTCGCCTGGAAAGTTTGCAAGCATGTTAAATCCAATGCCATTGTTTTTGCCACCGAAAAACAGACGGTGGGAATCGGAGCGGGACAAATGAGCAGAGTGGATTCGGTTAAGTTGGCCTCAATGAAAGCCCGGTTGCCCATTAAAGGCTGTGCTATGGCTTCCGATGCTTTTTTCCCTTTTAGGGACGGAATTGATCATGCGGCTCAGGAGGGGATCAGCGCCATCATTCAGCCCGGGGGCTCGAAAAAAGATGAGGAGGTCATACAGGCAGCCAATGAGCAAAATATGACCATGGTTTTTACGGGAATGAGACACTTCAGGCACTAAAGGGGGGGGGGCCATTTTAGAACGGTTTAAAGGGATAAATAAGCCATGAAGGTTTTAGTCATCGGTGGGGGGGGGCGGGAGCATGCTCTGGTTTGGAAGTTATCCAAAAGTCCCTTGGTAAAAAAACTTTTTGCTGTTCCAGGAAACAGCGGAATCCAGCAACTTGCCCATATACACCCCATTTCCGTGAACCGCATTGAAGATATTTTCTCTTTTGTCAAAAGGGAACAAATTGATTTAACAGTTGTTGGACCAGAAATTCCCTTAACCCTGGGAATTGTGGACCGTTTCGAAAGAGAAGGACGGGCCATCGTGGGGCCCACTGCCATAGGGGCTGAAATTGAGGGTAGCAAGGTTTTTTCAAAGGAATTTATGGAGCGAAATGGGATTCCTAATGCAAAAGGGGATACCGTTTTTTCTGTCCAGGAAGCGTCTGCATTTTTTAAAAAAAATCCGCCCCCCTACGTGATTAAAGCAGATGGTCTGGCGGGTGGAAAAGGGGTGATTATCGCTCAGTCCGAAGAAGAGGCTACTGGGGTTGTCACCAATATGATGGAAGGTGAATGCTTTGGAGACGCCGGTAAACGGTGTGTGGTTGAAGAATTTCTTCAAGGGGAAGAGGTCAGTTTTATTGTCTTAACGGATGGAGAAAAAATATGTCCTTTTGTTTCATCCCAAGATTACAAACGGGTGGGGGACGGGGATCAAGGTTCTAATACGGGTGGGATGGGTGCGTTTGCACCCTCTCCCTTGATTTCCGACCGTCTTCGCAGCCGAATCATCAAAGAGGTGATTGAACCCACGATTCAGGGCATGACCAAGGAGGGCCGGCCTTACAGGGGTTTTCTTTATGCAGGGTTAATGATTTCCCCCTCAAACAACCCAAAAGAGGAGGAAATTCTTCATGTCCTGGAGTTTAACGCTCGATTGGGGGACCCCGAGGCGCAAGTCATCTTACCCTTACTTAAAACGGATTTAATTGAGGTTTTTTTGGAATTGGCAAACGGACAATTAAAAGAAGACGCATTGGTTTTTAAAGATCAAAAGGCCATTACCGTTGTTATGGCATCGAAGGGTTATCCGGGATCTTATGAAAAAGGAAAAGAGATTAAAGGCATAAGCTTTTCGGAGAAGTCCTCGGATATATCTATTTTTCATGCCGGAACCCAAATGGAAAACGAAAAGTGGTACACGGATGGGGGTCGGGTCCTTGCGGTTACTGCCCTTGGAAAATCGTTCCCTGATGCTCATAGAAAAGTTTATAATGCTGTGGAAAAAATTTCTTTCGATGGAGCCTACTATCGCAGGGACATCGCTAAAAAAGTGCTGACCTCATAAAATGTAGGGCCCCCGGGTCTCAAATGAAGTTTTAATAAAGTGGATTGGGAAGGAGAAAAAAGTGGGTAAACCAGCCGTCAGTATTGTCATGGGAAGCGACTCAGACCTTACATTAATGGAAGAGGCGGGAAAAGTTCTTCAGGATTTTGGAATTCAATATGAAGTGGTCATCACATCAGCCCATCGTTCCCCGAAACGGACCCATTTGTTTGTGAGTGGACTGATTCGTCGGGGGATCCGTGTAGTAATCGCAGGAGCGGGGGGAGCGGCACATCTGGCAGGGACCATTGCCGCCCAGACCATACTTCCGGTTATTGGCGTTCCTATCCCTTCCTCCAGCCTAAATGGGTTGGATTCGCTTTTGTCAACGGTGCAAATGCCTTCCGGAGTTCCTGTGGGTACGGTGGGTATCGGAAAAGCGGGGGTCATTAATGCGGGACTTTTGGCGGTACAAATTCTAGCTCTAACCTCTTCAACTTTATCTGCAAAATTTACCCGGTATAAACAATCTTTAGAAAAAGGTGTCGCCCTTAAAGCCCAAAAAATTGAACGAAAGGCCTCTAAACGGTAAAATGAGGGCTATTTTTTCTTAGGTTCTTTGGTTTCGGTTGATTTCTTATTGGTTTCGGCTGAAGGTTTATCAGATTTTTTATTTGGTCCCGTTTTAGGAGAATCTTTTTCAGTTTTTGTTTTTCCATCGCCTTCTTTTGCTACCGGTTTCTTTCCTTTGGAAGAGTAGTCAGTGACGTACCAACCTGTCCCTTTAAACATCAAAGCTGGGGCGGCCAGCAGCTTAGATACCTTTCCTCCGCACGTTTCACAGATACTAATCGGTTCATCGCTAAACTTTTGAATGACCTCAAAGCGGTGTCCGCATTTTTTACACTCATATTCATATATGGGCACGGTTCTTGTTTCCTCCTTTTAAAGTTAAGATAATTTTGAAAGGGACTGTTCCAACCGTTTAAGCGCTTCTTTTAAATTTTCCAAGGAAGTCGCATAGGAAATCCGAATATGCTTAGGGGCGCCAAAGGCTTCTCCCGGCACTAAGGCAATTTGGGCATTTTCAAGAAGAAATTCTACAAGATCTGAGGAATTATTCATTTTTTTTCCTTGAAAGGAACGACCCAAATATTTAGAAACATCTGGGAACAGATAAAATGCGCCTGGGGGGTTAAAACACACCACACCCCGTATTTGATTTAATTGTTCAACCCCAAACCGCCGGCGGCGGTCAAATTCTTTAACCATTTCATTTATACCCTCGGAGGACCCTTGAAGGGCGGTGATGGCGGCCTTTTGTGAGATAGAGGTCGGATTTGATGTGCTTTGGCTTTGAATATTATCCATGGCTTGGATAATATTACTAGGTCCTGCGGTATAACCAATTCGCCATCCGGTCATGGCAAAAGATTTCGAAACCCCATTGACCAAAAGGGTTTGGCTTTTAATGGCGGGGCTCAGGGATGAAAGGCTCACATGATTAAAACCATTATAGGTTATTTTTTCATAGATTTCGTCCGAAATAATTAAAAGCTGATGTCGAAGGGCAATTTCAGCAATGGCCTCGAGTTTATCTTTGGGATAGGCGGCACCGGTGGGATTAGAAGGGGTATTGATAATCAAGGCACGGGTTTTTGGACCGATATGTCTTTCTAATTCCTGGGGGTTTAGGAGGAACTGATCTTCCATACGAGTAGAAAGGATAACCGGAGTGGCCCCGTGGAAAACCACCTGATCCACATAGGAAACCCAGTAGGGGGCAGGAATGATGACTTCATCACCTTCCTCGAAAAGGACCTGGCAAATGTTAAAAAGGCTATGTTTTGCCCCGCAGGAAACAATAATTTCACTGGGGTCATATTCAACTTTATTTTCCCGTCTTAACTTCTCACAAATAACATTTTTTAGCTCGGGGAACCCCCCGGATGGGGTGTATTTGGTCCACCCTTCGAGAATGGCCTGAATGGCCGATTCCTTTATTTTTTGAGGGGTATCAAAATCAGGTTCACCCACACCTAAATCGATGATCGGTAGGCCTTTTGCCTTTAATGCTTTGGCTTTGGCACTAATGGCCAATGTGGGGGAGGGCTGGATCGAAAGGATTCGTTTGGCAAGTTTCATTGAAAAATCAGGCTCGCTTAAACACCTGGCCAAGCCTTTTCTCTACCAGAGGGGGGACCAAATCCTTTACATCTCCTCCATAGCTTGCCACGGCTTTAATGATGGTTGATGTGAGGTAAGAATACTCTTCACTGGGCATTAGGAAAACCGTTTCAATTTTTGAATCTAACTTTCTATTCATCAAGGCCATTTGAAATTCATATTCGAAATCGGAAACGGCACGGAGACCCCGGATAATGGCAATGGCTCCTTTGGAGTGACTATAGTTGACCAAAAGCCCTTCAAATTCTTCCACTCGAACATTTTCCACCCCTTTCAGGGCTTGCTCCACCATTTGAACCCTCTCCTTAAAATCGAAAAGGGGTTGTTTTTTTGGATTTCCCGCGACCGCCACAACCACCTGGTCAAATACCTTTAAACTCCGCTTAACAATATCCACATGACCATTGGTCACGGGATCGAAGGTTCCAGGATAAACTCCTAGTTTTTCCTTTCTCATTAGGGCCCCTTCCTGAAAAAAGATAAAATGGAATCTCCGTAGCGATATTCCTTTCCTTTGCTTAAACCCGGATGTACTTTTAAGATGGGTCGCTTATGAAAGTGCTCAATAATCAACAACCCTGGGTCTTTTAAAATTTCCCCCAATTCCGGTCTTAATAGTACCTCTTGGGCCTCATCTTCAAAATAGGGCGGATCCAAAAAAATGATTTCAAAACATTCCTTGCGGTGGATGGCTTTTTTTAAAAACGTAACCACATGAAGGGGATAAAGGGTCGTTTTTTCTCGAATCCCACATTTCTCAATATTGGCCCTGATTACCGATAGATGGTTGGGATGACTCTCCACAAAATGCGAATGATGAGCACCGCGGCTGATGGCTTCAATCCCCACGTTTCCGGTTCCTGAAAAAAGGTCAAGAAAATGGACCCCCTGTACACTGTCCGCTAAAATTTGAAAGAGTGCTTCTTTGACCCGATCGCTTGTGGGCCGAAGGGGGTAACCTTTTGGAGTAGAAAGACGGTATCCTTTTAAATCCCCTGCAATTACCCTCATCACCCCTCAGCAGCACTTATCTAACTGCCCTAAAACAAAAAGGAAATTTAAATTAACATAGCCCCTCCGTTTAAGTCAAGCCGGGTTTTGAGGGGGGCGTCATGTGTGAGAAGAAATTGACTTGACCTTTTAGTCGTTCGAAATTAAGATAAGAGGATTTTAAAAAATATAAACTTTAGGGTTATTGTCCATGACCAATTCCCTGGTATACCTCAAAACCTTTGGCTGTCAAATGAATGAACATGATTCCGAACGGATCATGGGAATCCTTTCCGAATTGGGTTATACCACCACTGAACATCCGGAGAATGCCGATCTTGCACTTTTAAATACCTGTAGCATTCGGGAAAAAGCGGATCAAAAAGCATACAGTGATCTGGGACGAATGGAAAAACTGAAGAAAAAAAATCCCTCTTTAATCATCGGGGTTGCAGGTTGTATGGCCAAACAGGAGGGGAGTCGTATTTTTCATCGCAGTCCTGGGGTCGATTTGATATTTAATTCCAAAAATATTTGGCGGCTTCCATTATTGCTGGAGGCTGTCCAAAAAAGAAAACAAAAAATCGCTGCATTGGAAGATACCCCATATTTACGGCCTTACCCATCCCAACGCCAAGGAAAAATCAAGGCATGGGTTTCCATTATGGAAGGCTGTGATAAGTCTTGTACCTATTGCGTGGTTCCCTATACCCGGGGGAGGGAGATCAGTCGTCCAATTCAGGAAATTGTCACTGAAATAGACGGGCTTTCACGCTCGGGTTTCAAGGAAATAACGTTATTGGGTCAGAATGTCAATTCATACGGGAAAAGCGAAAACTCGCAGGGAGATTTTCCGGACCTGTTAAAAGCTTTGAACAACATTGAAGGGATCGAGCGGATCCGTTTTATCACTTCCCATCCATGGGATCTTTCCGATAAACTGATTCATGCAATCGCTACCCTGACAAAAATCTGTGAACACCTTCACCTTCCTCTTCAATCCGGGTCGAACTCCATTCTGCAACGAATGCAGCGGGCCTACACTTATTCAGAATACTTCAAGAAAATAACCAAACTTCGAGAAGCTATTCCAAATATTAGTTTGACTACGGATATAATCGTTGGTTTTCCAGGTGAAAAAGAAAATGATTTTCAGGAAACCTTAAATGGGTTAAGGGAAATCCAGTTCGATGGTGTTTTTTGTTTTACCTATTCTCACCGACCCAATACCCCCGCCCTGAATTTCTCCGAACAAATCCCAAATGAAATCAAAAAGCAACGCTTACAGGATGTGCTTAACCTTCAACGGGAAATCACCGAAAAAGGACACCAGCGTTTTGTGGGTCAAACCCATGAAGTCCTGGTGGAAGGGCCAAGTAAGTTAAATTTAGATCGTCTATCCGGGCGCACCCGAACCAATAAGGTAATTAATTTTAAAGGGGACAGGAGTTTAAGTGGAAGGCTGGTTAAAGTTAAAATTACCAATGTTAAGTCCTACAGTTTTGATGGGGAGCTCTGTGATAAAATTTGAACTGGGGCAACCCAAACGGTTTTTTTTTTACTGGGGCCTTGTTATTTTGTATTTGGGAATTATCTATTACCTTTCATCTCTATCCTTACGAAATTTAAAAAGCCCCTTTCCTTTTTTTGATAAGGTTTTCCACGCTGGTGAATATGCAATTTTGGCAATCCTTCTTTACCGGGCACTGTATATCTCTCTATCAAAACCGTTAATGCGGTTTATTGGAATTTGGGTGGTTTTTCTTTGTTTGATTTACGGGATTACAGATGAATTTCACCAGTCTTTTGTTCCATCCCGTTTTCCGGATTTTTTCGATCTGATTGCCAATACCACCGGGGCCATTTTAGGAACCCTGGTGATCGGTCTGTTCCTTTCTTTAAAAAATAAAAAGCAAATCTAATATGCAGGTCGCCTTCGCCACCCTTGGGTGTAAAGTTAATCAATTCGATACCACCATGATGGAAAGTTTGGCTGGGGGAAAGGGTTATCAAATTGTTGGCTTTGATACCCGGGCCGATGTTTACATTATTAACACCTGTACCGTTACCCTCAAAAGCAATTACCAATCCCGGCAATTGGTGCGAAAAGCCGTTCGCCAAAATCCAAAAGCCAGAATTATCGTTACCGGTTGTTATGCAGAAACCTATCCCGATGAAATTAAATCGATTCCCGGTGTAGATGTGGTTTTAGGAAACGCCTATAAGAAAAACATTCTGGAGTATTTAGAAGGGTGCGGGGCCGCCGAACCTCAAACCTTAGTTAATGGGTTTGAGGAGGGGAAAAACCTCCAACAACCCTTTGTGGATGGGGAACGTGATCGAAGCAGGGTATTCCTAAAGGTTCAGGATGGATGTAATTTTCGATGTACTTTTTGTATTATTCCAAAAGCCAGAGGCCCAAGCCGAAGTTTACCTCCCCAACAAATTATTGATCAAATTACTCTTTTGGTAAACAAGGGCTACAATGAAATTGTTTTGACGGGGGTATACCTCGGGGCCTATGGAAGGGATATTCACCCAAAGGTATCACTGGCAACATTGCTCCAAGAAATTTCGACCCGAACCCAATTATCCAGAATTCGTTTAAGTTCCATTGACCCGAAGGATTTTAACTCTGAACTGATTGAAACACTGTGCAATCTTCCAAATTTATGCCACCACCTTCACATTCCACTCCAAAGCGGGGATGATTTGATTTTAAAACGAATGAGAAGGGGGTATACAACAGGTTTTTTCATTAGTCTGGTTAACGAATTAAAAAAGAAAATGGATGACCTTTTTATCGGAACGGACGTGATGGTGGGTTTTCCGGGGGAAGGGTTGCCTCAATTTGAAAATACATATCAACTTTTGAGTTCCCTTCCCATCACTTCTTTTCATGTTTTTCCTTTTTCCAATCGGCCGGGAACCCCGGCAGCAAGAATGAAAAATCAGGTTCCGGATCTACAAAAAAAAGATCGCGCCGAACGTTTAAGGGTTTTATCCAAGCAGAAGGAGGAGCTTTTTAAAAATAAATTTATTGGACGAACGCTACCCTTTGTAATGTTAAAGGGAGAAAAAGGACCCGTTGGATTATCCCATAACTACCTCAAGGTCCATTTAAAAGGGGAAAGTGTTTTTGGTAATTCCTGTATAGGGCAGGTCATAAATATTCAAATTGTTTCTGTTGTCAATGGGCAGATTTTTGGATCTCTTCCCAGTCGGCAATATCAAAATCAATAAAAAGGGATGAATTTTTGGTTCCTACAAGCCCCTTGGGGTCCTTTCCTTCTGGTCTAAAACCTCCTATCATTCTCCTTCACCTTTTTATATTTAACCTTTTGAAAAAGTTTAAAGTTTAATGCCTTAAAAATATGCAAACCGCTAGAACCCAATCAGAATAACCTTTCATTGTCTGTTTTCACAACCTTAACCACAGGTTTTCCACAAATATTGTTAATAATTATTGAAAAAAGGAGGGATGTTTACTTAAAGAGGTGATTCCTTCTTTTGATAATACTTCTGATAATATATATTATGTAAAGTAGGAAAAGAGTGTTTTCAAGGTTCTTCCTCTTTTCCCCCCTCAAATGGCATTCCTTTTAAAAAAAAACCATATTGTTTTATTTTTAAATTTTCAATTGAGGGATTTTCTTTTTGATTGCGAATCCTATATAGCTCCATCTGTTTAATAACTATTTTCTCCCTTTTTTTCTTTAAAAATTCACTAATTGATGAATCAAATTTAATGTTATAGTTTAAAAAAATTTTATATCCAACGGATAAAATTGATAAAAAAATAATTATGCCTATTAAGCCATTAATTGTTTTTTCCTTTAACTGATTATTTAATCCCAATTTTTTAGAAAATAACTCTCTTTTAATAATTTCTGGCTTTTTCTCCCCGATAATTTCAATGATACCTGTGGTAACCAAATTCGATAAAACTTTGGATGTTTCAAAATCATCTATAGGACTTAATTTAATAATGGTTCGAACATCTCTTTCCCCATCCGCTAGGTGATAGACTTCAAATTCATCAGGGTTTAATTGATATCCATCGGTTTTTCCTTCCGGAACCCCCTCTAAAATATCAAAATCAATTTCGGGCTCTTCATTCTTTAATGAAAGGAATTCCTTTTTTCCCTCAACCTTTTTTAAAATAAGCCCTTTTGAGGGAAGGACCTTTTCTAAAAAAGGCCATTCATCTAATCTCCTAATGCCTTCCATTAAAATAAATTCCGTATTCAAAGGGGGGATGTCATTTTGGAATCGTAAAGGTTTCTGTTCAAAATGATAATTTCCTTCTTTCCAGCGAAAAAGACTATAAATAAGCTCATGTTTTTGAAGACTTAAGGCCTTTTTGATATCTTCATTTTTAATTAAACCGCTTTCGGAAATAATTTGTCCGAGTTTCTCTTTGGCAATATCCTGGTCCTTTAAAAATTCCTTAAGTTGTGCCTTATCGATTCGGTTTGCCCTGACCAAGATCTCTCCAAGTTTTTCAACGGCACCCCTTTCGGAGGATGAGGCGTCAACAATTAAACCTTTATCAAATAAGATTGTTGCCTGATCCTCTCCCCCCTTCAGGGTTAAGATACCCGTTTTTCTTTGCAGAAAAATTAGCTGTAATATTTCTGCAAGGCCGAAATCTTTAATTGATCCCTCAAGAGCCACTTTAAATATTCTCCAGGAAAAACAAGGGGTTAAATTTTTAAATCCCTTTTAAGATCTAAAACCAAACTCATTGCACCTATTCCAAAAAATAAAACCCAGGGAATTAAACTTCCTGTTCCCTGAATTAAATTTATCCCATCGGAAACCATAAATATCCCTGTTTGTTTAAGAAGGAAAAAAGCCAGGAAAAATAAAAAAAGTATTAACCAAATAGCCCCTTTTATGGATTTATGAATTAAAATCGGAGTACTTCCGGGGAGAAGCAGTCCACCTAAAATAAGTGGAATCCCAATACCTTCACTAACCCCTTTTTTGTGGTTTTTAGCAAAAAAAGTAACGGGTTTTCCTTTTAATTCACTCCAGCATGTAAGGCATGCCGTGTGGTCCATTAAATGACGTTGGCATTTTTTACAAATGGTCTTTGAGCAGAATTGGCAATTTTTGGTTATTCTCATTTGGGGTCCTTTGTATACCCAAAACATCAGCAGGCTAAACCAACCTAAAAGAATATAGATCACTTGAATTTGGGGGTGCTCCCCCACCAATATTCTCCATACCTTTTTTGAAATACCCCCCTCCCGTTGAACTAAAACCTGCTTCCAGATTTCATCCAACCCAAAGGTTTGATCAATGACTTGATATTGGTTGCCGAGGGTACTTAAAAATGAAAAGTGAGAAACCTTTTCCTCATTTTGCTCAAGGGCTTTTTGATAGATTTTTTCTCCTTTATCAAAATCCAGTTTCTCCCGATAGGTTTGACTCAAATTATAATAGGGTGCAACAAAAGAAGGAAATTCCTGAATAGAACTCTGGTAAGTCCGGATTGCATTCTCAAATTGCCTTTGATAAAAGAAACAATTCCCTAAATTATTTAAAATTAAAGGTTTCTCTTTCCTGGGGGTTTTCCTAAGCAGTTGTTGATACATAGAAACGGCCTCATCGCAGGCTCCCTCCCTTTTTTTAATGGTTGCAGCGGTAAATTGCATGTGCCATGGGGCTTGCTCAAGTGAATCTTCCATAATCCGTTCTTTAGAAATCCATTCACCCTTTACAGAATCTGCCATTACTTGAAGGGTGTGATCCTCCTCGGCAGTATAAAAAACCCCCCAAATAGGTCCTGTATATAAAAAGATCAGTAAAATGACTCCCCCTGAGACCATGACTGTTTTCTCTGCGCGGCTTGAAAAAAACCAGGCTATACTCATCCAAAAAAGGAGAATCCAGAAGAAGGGTAAATCCCAAAAAAGTGGAAAAAGGAATAGTAATAGGACCAACCCCCATTGGTTAAAAACCGAAATTTTTTTCCCACTCCATTCCCAAGATGTATGAACTAAACTTGGAAAGGATCTCAAAAGAATTAGTAAAATAAAAATGGTGTTAAATAGAAGAAAACTGATTAATAAAGCTGCCAATAAAACCCGTATAAAACTTAAAAAATACCAAAAATCATTGAAGTTCATTTTTAAGGCTTTTAGTGAATTGGAAATATTTTCAAAAATATTCCAAGGTTGAACAGACCATCCTTTCCGGGAAATATAGGTGTAAACAGGAGGAAAATCAGGTGAAATTTTCAATGCCGCCACAATTAAAGCATTGCCTTGAAGCGGGTCTCCCTTCTGAAATGCCTCTGTGGCTTCCCATAGGAGGATTTGGGAAAGGTGTTTTAGGTTTTGAATCCCTTCTCTTTCTTTTAGGATCTGAATAATGAGAAGAATGGCATTACTTCCTTGTTGGTCCCCCTGGGAAAGGAGGTCCTGGCGCATTTCTAACAAAATATTAATTTTAGGGGGGAGTAGAAGACCCGAAAAATAAAGGCTATTTAAGTTACTATTTAGTGGAGGGGGGTTGGAGGATACCTTAGAGGTTATTTCTGGTTGTTCCCCCCCTTCATCAGAAATTTCTTCTGCCTGAAGGGAGACAGGTACAAGGTAAATTAAAACGATTAGAATAACTGATAGATATTTTCCCATAGGAAAGGTTAAAAGTTAGGAAAAACTTATATTTATGTAAATATAGCATTGAACCCCAGATCGGGCAATTTAATCAAAAAACACAATGTTTTAAAAAAATTCACGGTTTAGACCGAAAACGATTCCCATCTCCCCGGAATCCCTCAATCACTTTGAAGACCCCAGCTTGGGCTCCTTTCCTGACGCCAACCGCTGTACGTTTCCCCAATGACGATTCAGGATGATAAGGAATAAAAAAATGGAAAAATAGATTAAGGGTTGGGAAGGATAGATCAAGATGACAATCACTGGAAAGAAAGCAAATGAAACTATGGCGCCTAAAGAGGAGTAACGCCAGATGCCTACAGTTAAACCCCAAATGAGAAACGTTAGGAACCCAACTCGGAAATTTAAAACCATCAAAACACCAAAACCTGTTGCAACGCCTTTCCCCCCTCGTTTTCCTTTTCGAAAAACGGGGTAGACATGCCCAAGAACCACGCCCAGTCCAGAGGCCACCTCCCATTCCAGTTGACCCGTTATATACCTCGTTAAAACAACAGCAAGAACCCCTTTTCCAATATCACCTAATAACGTTAACAATGCCGCTTTTTTTCCGAAAACCCTCAAGACATTGGTCGCACCAATATTTCCACTCCCGCTGGTCTCTAGGGAATTATCCCCTTGCCTCCGGGTCACCCATAAACCGAATGGAATATTCCCAATTCCATATGAGAAGATAACCATTAATCCATTTAAAATAGAATCCATTTTTTTTATTCACCCCAATACCTTTAGCTCAAATTTTTCATCCTCATCTCTTTCCAATAACGATAAAAATATTGTGCCCCCGATATTAAGGCTAAAATAGCGGCAGCCCACAGCAAAATATTTCCAATTAGGGCAACCTCCATCCAGGGTATTGAACGATCCAGAATGAGGAAAAAAATTCCAAAGGTTTGGAGAACCATTTTATATTTTCCCGTGTTTTCAACGGAAATAAAAATCCCTTCGGTAAGGGCAATTGACCTTAAACCCATTACGGCAAACTCGCGACCGACTAGAAGGATGGCCAACCAAACCGAAACCCGATCCCCCGAAACTAAAATAATCAGAGCGGAAACAATTAAAAGTTTATCAGCAACCGGGTCAAGTAGTTTTCCCAAAGAGGTGACTTGGCCTCTCCGTCGAGCTAAAAAACCATCCAAAAGATCAGTGAAGGAGGCCCCGATAAAAATTAGTGCGGCAAGTTGAAAGTGCCCCTGGAAGGGGGTCTGATAAATCTGGATAAAAAAGGGAATGAGAAGAATCCGAAAGAAGGAGAGAAAATTGGGGAGGTTTAGGACCATTGTTTTTTTTTGTTCTTCGCGGAAAAGGAAAAAAAACCTATAAGGATCATGCCCATATTAACCTTTGGCGGCCTCCTTTAAAAAAAGGGAAGTGTTCCTTTTTTAAGGTAATTTTAAAAATTCTATTTTTCCGCTTTCCTTTATAAATAAAACATAAGAAGTGGACGGTAAACCGAAAACCGGTCAATGTTTCCATTTTCCATGTTTTTTTAACAGCAAATCAGCAATTTCCCGGACCGCGCCCTCCCCTCCTCGCTTTTGGGTAATATAATGAGCAAAGACTTTTACCTCTTTGACTGCATTGGGAACTGAAACAGAAAACCCCACTAGCTTCATGATGGGGATGTCAATTAAATCGTCACCCATATAGGCAACCTGTTCATCCTCCAATTTATGCTTTCGAAGAAAGCCTTGATAACATTTTAGTTTATTGGAAATCCCTTGGTATACCTCAGAAATGCCAAGCTCTTTGGAACGAACCCCAACCGCCTTGGATTTTCTTCCGGAAAGCAATCCCACTCCAAAACCGTTTTTTTTTAACATAGAAACGCCATGACCATCATAAATATTAAAAACCTTAAACTCTTTTCCCTGCTCATCCAGATAAATTTTTCCGTCGGTTAACACCCCATCAACATCCAATAAAAGATAACGGATTTTTCGAAGCCGTTTTTTGAACCCAACCCCTTTTTTATCGTTGAATTTAAAACTCAAACAACTCCTCTTTTTAATAAATCATGGAGATGAACAATCCCTAAAGCTTTCCCCCCCACCACAATGATTAAGGAGGTAATGGAAAATTTTTCCATAAGAAGAACCGCTTGAGCCGCTAAGGCATCGCGGTCAATGGTTTTTGGATTTTGGGTCATAATATCTTTTGCCTTCTGGTTGAATAATTCCTGGCCGTGATCAATCCGCTCCAGCCATCTCCGAAGATCACCATCGGTGATAATTCCCTTAAACTCTCCTGAAGGACTGGTTACTGTGGTAACCCCAAGTTTTTTTGATGTAATTTCCATTAAAGCATCCTTCATTGGCGCATTCTCAAAAACCCTTGGAATTTGTTCTCCCGTATGCATTACATCTTCTACTTTTAACAGAAGACGTCTTCCCAAAATTCCACCAGGATGAAACAGGGCAAAGTCCTGTTCTTTGAACCCTCGTTTCTGAAGAAGGACGATAGCCAAGGCATCTCCCATGGCTAAGGTTGCGGTCGTACTGGCAGTAGGAGCTAATTGAAGGGGACAGGCTTCTTCCTTCACGCTCACATCAATTACTACCTGGCTCACCTTTCCAATGGTTGATTGAGGTTTCCCTGTTAATGAAATTAACGAGACATTTAAACGCTTAAAAAAAGGAAGAAGATCAATGATTTCTTCGGTTTCCCCGCTATTGGATATAATGATCATAACATCCTGTCGGGTTACCATTCCCAAGTCCCCATGTTTCCCCTCCCCGGGGTGAAGGAAAAAGGTTGGGGTACCTGTACTGGACAGCGTGGCAGAAATTTTTTGTCCAATATGGCCTGACTTTCCCATTCCTGTGACTACAACTTTTCCTTGACAGGAATATAAAAGATTGACTGCCTGAATAAATTCATTACCCAGTCGGGGTAATAAACCGGAAATAGCTTGTGCTTCTATTTCCAACACCCGTTGGGCCTGTCTTATTAAATCTTCCGAATTCATCATTTTTTTTAAAGATTAATATAAAAGGATGTCTACCCTTCGATTCTTTAACGTTTAAAGGGAATTTCGAATGCGTGAAACCTGCTCTAAAAGATTTTGAAGGTCCTTCAGCCTCACCATATTGGGCCCATCACTAAGGGCTTTATCGGGATCAGGATGGACCTCCATAAAAAGGCCATCGCAACCAACCGCCACCGCAGCACGGGCAAGATGAGGAACAAATTCCCGTTGACCAGAGGACACATTTCCTCCCCCTCCTGGTAATTGAACGCTATGGGTGGCATCAAAGACAACAGGGTATCCCCATTGACCTAAAATGGGAATGGATCGCATATCCGCCACCAGGTTATTGTATCCAAAACTACTCCCTCTTTCCGTCAAAAGAATTTTCTGACTCCCAGCCTCTTCAATTTTTGTAATAATATTTTTGGCGTCCCATGGGGCCAGAAATTGTCCTTTTTTTACATTCACAACCTTGCCACTTTTTGCAGCGGAAACCAAAAGATCGGTTTGGCGGCATAAAAAAGCAGGAATTTGAAGGATATCCAAAACATCCGCAGCGATGGGAATATCTTCGATTTGATGGACATCAGACAAAAGAGGAAGGCCGTATTTTTCCTTTACCTTATTCAAAATGTCTAACCCCTTGGAAATTCCAGGCCCGCGAAAGGAATGGATTGAAGATCGGTTGGCTTTATCGTAGGAGGATTTAAAAATGAGGGGCATGCCAACTTTTTTTGTAATTTCTTGGAGTTGATGAGCGGTTTCTAAAATCAGGGTTTCATTTTCAATCACACAAGGACCCGCAATTAAAAATAAAGGCGAACCCTGGCCCAATTGAAAGGAACCGACCCGAATATTTTTTTTTGATCTGCCCTGAGCATTCATGGGTCAATCCTCCATTGTATTTTGACGATGAAGGCTGGCTTGAATAAAGTGCTGAAAAAGGGGATGCGGTTTACGGGGATTTGATTGAAATTCAGGATGAAATTGGCACGCAATAAACCATGGGTGATTTTTTAACTCAATAATTTCAACTAACCGCCGGTCAGGGGATAACCCGCTAAAAATCATTCCCGCCTTTCGAAGTCGTTCGTGGTAAGCGGGGTTGACCTCATACCGGTGCCGGTGTCTTTCATTTATTTTTTGAGTTTGATAAATATGATGAACTAAAGTCCCTTTTTCTATAACACAGGGGTAAGCACCCAATCTCATGGTTCCCCCTAATTCATCGATGTTTTTCTGATCGGGCAATAAATCAATAACAGGATCATCTGGCTTCCCACCAAATTCTGTACTGCTGGCCCCTTTTATTCCCCCAACGTTTTTGGCGTATTCAATGACGGCACATTGCATTCCCAAACAGATCCCAAAAAATGGAATTTGTTTTTCCCGTGCGAATCGGATGGCAGTAATTTTTCCCTCAATTCCCCTGTTCCCAAATCCGCCCGGAACCAAAATTCCGGGAAGATCATGGAGAATTTCACTTGGATTACCTTTTTCAATATCATCCGCATCAACCCAACACACCTCTACTTTTGCGTTATTGGCTATGCCACCATGCCGAAGTGCTTCACAAAGGCTTTTATAGGATTCCTTGAGTTCAATATATTTTCCCACCAATCCAATCCGTACGTTATATTCCGGATTCTCCATGCTTTTAACCAATTTTTTCCAGCTGGAAAGGTTAGGGGGACGGGAATTCAGGAAAAGTTTTTTTACCACCAAATCATCCAAGCCCTCCTCATTTAACAAAAGCGGAACTTCATAAATATTTTCCACGTCCTGAGCCGTTATCACCTCATTTGGTTCAAGGTTACAGAACAGGGCTATTTTTTTCTTTAATTCCAATGGAAGATGGCGATCCGTTCGGCATAAAAGGATGGAAGGTTGGATACCAATTTCTCGAAGCTTGTTGACACTGTGTTGCGTGGGTTTCGTTTTCAGCTCATCGGATGTTTTGATATAAGGAACGAGAGTTAGATGGATATAAATTACGTGGTCTCTTCCCACATCAAATTGAAACTGGCGAATGGCTTCCAGAAAAGGAAGGCTTTCGATATCTCCAATGGTTCCGCCGATTTCCACAATTAATAAATCATTTCCTTCCCCAGCTCTCTGGATACATCCCTTTATTTCATCTGTGATATGTGGCACCACTTGGACAGTTCCACCCAAATAATCCCCGTGTCTTTCCTTGTTAATAACAGTGTTGTAGATTTTTCCTGTGGTATAATTGTTTTCTTTTGACATTCGGACAGAGGTATATCGTTCATAGTGTCCAAGGTCTAAATCAGTCTCCGCACCGTCTTCTGTAACGTAAACTTCCCCATGCTGGTAGGGGTTCATGGTCCCTGGGTCTACGTTAATATAAGGGTCCAACTTTAAAAAAGAGATTTTTAACCCTCGGCTTTCCAAGAGGTTGCCGATAGAGGCCGATGCCAAGCCTTTTCCTAAAGAAGAGACCACTCCGCCGGTTACAAAGATGTATTTTGCCATGGGTCCTCATTTTTTTTTGTAAAGTGAACCTGTTTCATTGATTTTCCACATTGGTTTTAAAATTTTTTCCACACCAAAGTTTCCGGACCCGTTCTAAATCATCTTGGGTATCAATTTCCCAACCTTCGGTTTGGGTCTCTACCACATCAATCGGATAACCATTTTCTAACGCTCGGAGTTGTTCCAATTTTTCTGAAATTTCCAGTTTCCCAAGTGGTAGTTTAACAAAAGTTAAAAGAAAATCCTTTTGGTAAGCATAGAGGCCATAATGTTTAAAATATAGATTGGGGGGGAATTCCTCTCCTGAAGCGGTATCCCGAAGAAAGGGAATCCGAGATCTGGAGAAATAGAGGGCTCGCCCTTTCGCATCCGTCACCACCTTGACCACATGAGGACTATTGAGTTCTTCATGGGACACAATCGATTTTTTAAGAGTGGTCATCACGGGGTTTCCCTGTGGAGATAAAAAGGGGCTTAGGGCATCTTCAATCATTTTTGGACTGTCCATTAAAAGATCGCCCTGCACATTAACAATCACGTCTGCCCGAATTTCCCTTTCCACCACTTCAGCAATTCGGTCGGTTCCGGACGGATGTTTGGTGGAAGTCATGTAGACCTCCCCCCCTTCTTTTTTAATATGTTTAAAAATTTCAGAACTATCGGTTGCCACCAATACACGATCCACCTTGGGAGCTTTACTCGCCCTTTCATAAACATGGCTGATCAACGCTTTCCCGTTTATTTCAACCAACATTTTAGCCGGTAAACGGGTGGATTTTAGCCGTGCCGGAATAACAATGGCAACTTTCAATTTTCTTCTGATTGTTGAAGGATTTGATCCAATTGTTCTGGTTTTACTGTTGCGGTACCAACTGTTCCAACCACAATGCTCGCAGCATAGTTTGAAAGCAATGCGGCTTCCGTAAAGGAAGCCCCTGCGGCCAGAGACAGAGCCAAAACTGATACCACCGTATCTCCTGCTCCTGTGACATCATACACTTCCTTTGCCACTGTGGGTATATGATTTATTTTTCCCCCCGGTTCAAACAAACTCATTCCCCGATCCCCCCTCGTAATGAGCACTGCCTGGCATTTTAATCTATCCAATAAAGACTGACCAGCTTTAATCAAATCCTCGGTTCCTTTCAATTCAATCCCCGCTGCCTGGGAGGCCTCCAAATGGTTTGGGGTAATTATGGTGGTATTTCGAAATAGGAACATATGACTGACCTTTGGATCCACAACCACCTTGATGGGATATTGCTGAAGCAGTTGGTGGAGCCCCTCCATAAAAAGAGGATTAATAACCCCCTTTGCATAATCGGAAAGGACCAAACAATCCGTTTGTTTTAACTCTCTTTCAACAGTTAGCAAAAGGGCATCAATCGTGGATTGGGAAAAAGAATCAGATTTTTCATGGTCAAAGCGGACCACCTGTTGACTATGGGCAATAATTCGGGTCTTTTGGATGGTCGGATATCCGGGTAATTGAACGATTCCCTCCGTACTCCCTCCTTGGTTTTGAATGATCGAAAGAAGATTTTTTCCGGATTCATCCTGTCCCGTCACTCCGCAAACCTTAACCCGCCCTCCTAAGGTCAATATATTATGGTATACATTGGCGGCCCCTCCTAACAAATGGGTTTCCGATGTCACATTGACCACCGGCACGGGAGCCTCTGGGGAAATTCGGGTTACATTCCCCCAAATAAAATGATCCAGCATGAGATCCCCTACAACCAGGATTCTTGCCTTCTTAAACTCTTTCAGAAATTTTCTTAACCCTTTTCCCAAGTTCTTCCAGGTCCCTTAAGAAACAAGACTAAAAAGGCGATCCCATCGGATCCAGCTATCTTCCCCGTTCCAGGAAAAATAGATGATAAAAGCCCTTCCTTTAATTTTGTTGTGGTCCACAAAACCCCAGAAACGACTATCCAAACTATGGTCTCGATTGTCACCCATCACAAAATAAGAAGAGGGAGGAACCTCAATGGGTCCGTAATTATCACGAGGTTGAAATTCTCTCGGCAAAATGTGGGATTCCTGATGAATGGCATAGGGTTCTTCTAAAGGTTTCCCATTTAAAAAAACTTCTTTATCCCTAACTTCAATGGTATCCCCTGGTTCCCCGATCACCCTTTTGATAAAATCCTTTTCTTCATCCTTGGGAAATTTAAAAACAATTATGTCCCCTTTTTTGGGATCCCCAAATTCAATCAAATATTGATCGGTAAAAGGAATTTTTATCCCGTAAATAATTTTCCAGACCAATATGTGATCTCCCACCAAGAGTGTAGGGATCATGGACCCTGAAGGAATTTTAAAAGCTTGAACAATGAATGTTCGAATCAATAAGGCCAATATGATGGCAATAATGATGGCTTCTGCATATTCCCTTAGTACTGATTTTTTTCTTCCCTCTGCTTCTTCCACGTTTAATCCTTTACTTTTAAAACCGCCAGAAATGCCTCCTGCGGAATTTCCACCCGACCCACTTGTTTCATCCTTTTTTTTCCTTCTTTTTGTTTTTCCCACAATTTTCTTTTTCGGGTAATGTCTCCACCATAGCATTTAGCGGTTACATTTTTCTTGAGAGCTTTCACATTTTCTCGTGCAATGATTCGGCTCCCTATGGAGGCTTGAATCACTACCTCAAACAACTGTCTGGGAATGACTTCCCTCATTTTTTCAACCATTTGACGGGCCCGGTGATAGGCCTTTTCTTTATCCACAATAAAGGATAAAGAATCCAATGTTTCTCCATTCAATAATATATCAACCTTTACCAATTTCCCCTCCCGGTAACCGAGCCATTCGTAATCCAAAGAGGCATAACCTTTGCTCAGGGATTTCAACCGATCAAAAAAATCTAAAATGACCTCATTTAAGGGAAGTTCATAAACCACCATGACCCTTTCCTGATCCAGGTATTTTAGGTCTCGTTGAATCCCTCTTCTGTTCTGGCAAATTTTCAAGAGAGGGCCAAGGAATTGTTCCGGGGTGATTAACGTTGCCAGTATAAAAGGCTCTTCCATCCTTAAAATGGATTGCGGCTCTGGTAATTTTGAAGGATTATCCACTTCAATCACTTCATTTTTCTGATTGGTGACTCGATAGACCACCGTTGGGGCGGTACTGATCAAAGAGAGGTGATATTCGCGTTCCAACCTTTCCTGAATAATCTCCTTGTGAAGAAGGCCCAAAAATCCGCATCGAAACCCAAAACCCAAGGCCAAAGAAGTTTCAGGCTCATAGGTAAATGAGGAATCATTGAGTCGTAGTTTCTCCAGAGCTTCCCGGAGCTCGTTGAACTGCCCACTTTCTATGGTAAAAACACCACAAAAAACCATGGGTTTAATTTCTTTATATCCGGGAAAGGGGTGGGTGGTCGGGTTAAGGGCATCGGTAATGGTATCTCCAATTTTCGTATCCTCCACCCGTTTGATTCCCGCAATAATATACCCTACCTCCCCGGCAGATAATCTTAAAACGGTTTCCCTCTTGGGTGTAAAGACGCCTACCGAAATTACCTCATAATCTCTTTTTACGGACATTAAGCGAATTTTTTGTCCTGGAAAAATCTCTCCATCCAGTATTCTGACCAAAACCACCGTTCCTTGGTAATTATCAAACCATGAATCAAAAATGAGGGCTTTTAAGGGCTGATCCGCTTGGGTAGACGGAGGAGGAATTCGAGTTACAATGGCTTCAAGAATTTCCCGAATTCCTTTACCTTCTTTGGCACTGACCAAGAGGATCTCCTCAACATCCAAACCTAAAATTTCCTGAATTTGATGTTTGACCCGGTCTACATCGGCACTGGGCAAATCAATTTTATTAATAACCGGAATGATAGTAAGGTTATTTTCAATGGCCAAATAGGTATTTGCAATGGTTTGGGCTTCTACTCCTTGGGTTGCATCCACTATCAAAAGGGCTCCTTCACAGGCGGCAAGGCTTCGGGAAACTTCATAGGTGAAATCCACGTGGCCCGGAGTATCAATTAAATTAAAAATAAATTTTTCCCCTTTAAGGTCCGTATACCGTAGACGAACTGCATGGGCTTTAATGGTAATCCCTCTTTCTCTTTCCAGGTCCATATCATCCAAAACCTGTTCCCGTTTTTCCCTGGTTTCAAGGGCCCCAGTAAACTCAAGGAGTCTATCCGCCAGAGTGGATTTCCCATGGTCGATATGTGCAATGATGGAAAAATTCCGAAACCCCAGTTTTGGCAACTAATTTCCTCTTTGTTATCTTAAACTTACTGATTATATGAATTCCCGGTTTTGTTGTCAAAGAAAAATAATAATGGGAATAGGCCATCCACCCTCAGGGGTTTAACATCACAGAAGAAAAAATTCCAAATAGCCTTTGGGATCACCTCTTTAGTGCAAAAAAAACCCTGGAAGATGCAATTTTTTTTATGGCCTTTTGGGGAAAACCAAAAAAACTCCGTCTTCAAACCTCTGGAGACCCTTCCATCAGGAAAAAACCTGAACCTTTAAAAAATTAATGTTTTAAGGAAATTTTGTTCAAGATTGTCAGCCCCTGACTAAAATATTCCCTTAAGATTGACATTTCCGCACGATAAGATAATATTAACAAGAAATTGAGAAAGGTAATTTTTCCTCATGACTTAAGAGAAGCCTTTTGAGTCTGAATATACAAAACCCAGTTTTTCAATTCAAAAAGAAATCTCCGGAAAAAACAATGAAGAATAAAAATGAAAGAAAAAGCCTCCAAATTATTATCCCCATATCTTTTGCACTCCTTTTTTTAATATCTTGTGCGACTACACCTTCAACACTTCAACACCAAACAGCCGATTCTACTTATTCCAATCAGGTTTCAGAGGAAAGTCCCTTTCCTTCCCAGGAACAAGCCTCAGAAAAATTCCTTTTTAATGAAAGCTACCCAAATACCGAAAAAAAATCCTCCCGAGACCACCCCCTTTCTCCTCTGTTCCCCATCATCGAACTTCCATTAGAAGAAGAGGAAGAGGAACTCGTCCTGGATGAACCAACCTATGATGTTCCCATTGTTATTAATGAGAGCGTGGAGGCTTATATAGGGTATTTTCAGGTCCGAATTCGGGACCGTTTTGAGGAATATTTAAACCGCTCAGGACGTTACCTTGGCCTCATGAAAGAAATTTTTAAAAATAATGGTTTACCTGAAGACCTGGTTTTTGTAGCCTTGATCGAAAGCGGCTTTAACCCTTACGCCTACTCAAGATCCCGGGCTGCTGGCCCATGGCAATTTATCAAGGGGACTGGCCGTAATTATGGCCTTCGGATTAACGCTTGGATTGACGAAAGAAGAGATCCGGTAAAGTCCACCCATGCTGCTTCCCGTTATCTAAAAGATCTGTATGATATGTTTGGTTCTTGGCCGTTGGCGCTGGCCTCTTACAATGCAGGGGAAGGCAGAGTAAAACGGGCATTGATTAAGGCCAAAGGAGAAGATTTTTGGGATCTAAAATCCACGAAATTTATTAAGAAAGAAACGCGAGATTATGTTCCCAAATTCATGGCCGCAACCATCATTGCAAAAAACCCAGAACACTACGGGTTTAATATCGATTACCATGAGCCTTTGAAATACGATGAGGTTACCGTGGATCGGCCCACCGACCTTCGCCTGATGGCCAAAGCCATTGGTGTCAGCTATAAAGAAATGAAACTTTTAAACCCTGAATTAAAAACCACCATTACTCCTCCAAATTATAAGGATTATAAAGTAAAACTTCCTGAAGGATCCCGGGAAACCTTTCTTGAAAACTTCAATAAAATTCCGGAAGATCAAAGAACATTGGCTTTTCGACATGAGGTTCAAAGGGGTCAGACGCTTTGGGGATTGGCCCGTCAATATGGAACCACCATTTCGAACCTTCAAGAGCTCAACACGATGGGAAGGAGAACCCGCCTTCGCGAAGGTGAATATTTAGTCGTTCCCCTTGCAAATAAATATGTGGATCTTGACTCCAACTACGAAATCAAGAGTTCCTCTAAAAACAAACAAAATAACCGGAAGATTTATTACCGTGTAAAACGGGGGGATTCTTTATGGAAGATTTCACAAAAATATAATGTCAGCATTAAGACCTTAAAAAATTGGAATAAACTTAAATCAAACCGAATCTATCCCGGAAAACGACTGGTCCTGGTTTTGGATAGAGGAAACCTGTAATTCTAGAACCACCTCCCACCCTCTTCCTGCCCCTTTGATCCCTCTGGAAATACCTGTAGGAAATGAAAGAGTCCTGCTCATTGCATTGAACGCTTTTCTTTAAAAAAAAACGTTTATGTGTTTTGAATTGGAAAGGTTATTTCTCTTCGGAAGAGGGAGAAGAAGGCTCGTTGGCGTCAGGTTTTAAGTTCTGCTCCCCAGGTTTTTGTTCGGGTTCAAGACCCTTTAAGCGGGCCAGGGCTTCACTGGCAATGGGGGAAGTAGAGAATTGATCAGAAATGTGTTTGTAGATTGAAGTGGCTTTTTCCTTTTGTCCCATTTTTTCGTAAATTCCAGCCAATTCAAAAAGGGATTGATCACGGCTATTGGCCCCCTCCAATTCCGATACCTCTTTAAATTGCTTTTCAGCCTCATTCAATTCATTCCTTTCAAGGTAAACATAACCCAGCTTCTGAATAACCATTGGAGAGATTTTGTGGGTTTTTCCGTACCTGTTTAAAAATTCCCGGTAGGCCTGAATTCCCTGTTCAAACTCTCCCATGGCCACATAACTGTTTCCCATCCTATAACGGGCTACCGCCGAACTGGGCGTTCGAGGAAATTGACGGATGAGGTCCTTATATTTAGTGATCCCGGATTGGTAAGCTTCCCTCGTAGCATTCTCGTCCCCTTCATATAACTGGGCATCCTGGAGCGATTTGGAGGCTTCATATTGAAGGATTAAGGCCTTCCGATGGGCACTTTTATCATAATACCACCAAATGCCAGCCCCCACTCCCAGAACTAAAACCACAATAACCGTCCAGAAGATATTCTTTTGGTTGTCTTCATACCAATCTAGAAGACGTTCCGAAAGGTGGGCGACTTTGATCGTTTCAGTATTATTTTTTTTTGTGGGTATCCGAATTTTATAAGGCATAGATCCGGTATGGAACAGGATTCATTATCGCTTATTTCCAGCCTTCACGGTTTGTTGGGAAAAACTGAAGGTGATTTTATTGAGCTTCACCATCTTATGAAAAATTCCATCACCTGTCAAGCCCACCCGATCCCTCATTGACCCTTGTGATGGGAGGCACTATAATTCGGTGTCATCTCAAATAAGGTGTCCTTTGAAGCTGCCAACGGACTTGAAATTCATTTTAGAACAAATTGATGGAAAAGGATATAAAGCCTTTAAAAAAATTAAAGGAGATTATCAATTTACACGGTATTCCCTGATCATTGACCATGTACAGGCGGATCCATTCGCCGCACCTTCAAGAATCCGCATCATAGTCTCTCAAAGGGTTGCAGGTTTTCCCCTAACTCTTTTTAGAAATGCTTCAAGACAAACCGCTTTGGAAGATTATATTGGCAGGCAATTTTCAAAATCAATTCACCTTCCTCCTACACAGACCCGTGAGACCTTTGGGGGTCACACCATTGCCATTGAATCAGGGGGTCAGGAAATATTAAAGAGATCAGCCGTAAACATTTCTATAGATCGTTTAGAGGTACGGTTTTTTGTTAGGCTTCCAGCCTCAGGTCGAAAAATTCTTGGGGATGAAGCCATTAGAATTTTTTTGGAGGAAATTCCCCGAATGGCTTATGCCTCTCTTTTTTATGAAAGCCTCAATCAAGTCGAATGTTTGGACCATGTTGAAACGGGGGATGATTCCGATGCCTTACGCAACCAGTTATTACCCAATGGCCTGGTTGCCTTTGTGGCAAAAGGATCCCTTTTACCGAGAAGGTCTGGTATTGATGATCGTCCTTTGGATGTTAGCCGAAATATTATTTTCTTCAACTCGCCCCCCGAGAAGGAAATTGAATTAATTCGTCCAAATAAAGGACCTATAAAAGGAATGGGAATTCCCAAAGGCATTACTTTAATCGTGGGAGGAGGTTTTCATGGAAAATCTACCCTCCTGAGGGCCCTTGAAAGAGGTGTTTATAACCATATTCCAGGAGATGGTCGGGAAAATATTGTATCCGTCGAAGATGCCATAAAAATCCGAGCAGAAGAAGGAAGATCTATTATTAAGGTAAACCTTTCTCCATTTATCAACCGCCTCCCCTTCGGTCAGCCTTCCGAGTCATTCTCAACCGAAAATGCCAGTGGCAGTACCTCTCAGGCAGCCAATATTATGGAAAGCCTCGAAATCGGTACTTCGCTCCTTCTTATGGATGAAGATACCTGTGCCACCAATTTTATGGTTCGGGATGAATGGATGCAGTCGTTGGTTCCCAAAGAAAAAGAGCCCATCACACCATTTTTGGACAAAGTCCGTCTCCTTTTCCGTGACCATGGGGTCTCAACCATTCTTATTTCTGGAGGATCGGGAGATTATTTTTCCGTGGCAGATCAGGTTATCATGATGGACCATTACAGCCCAAAAGACGTAACAAAAAAGTCTAAGGAAATTGTCAAACAACGTTCCCATCCACGAAAGCCTGAAGGAGGGGAAATTTTTGGTGTATTTCAACCCCGGGTTCCCCTATTGGAAAGCCTATTGGGAAGAGACGTAAAAGAAAAAGGTAAAATTAAAGTGATGGGATTGAAAACCCTTCGGATTGGAAACCGCATTCTCGATTTAACCCACTTGGAACAATTGGTTGAAACAGGACAAACCAAGGCAATCGCCGATATGATTTTTTATTTTATAAGACATTTTGGAAATGAAGATTTACCTATTAAGGAGGGAATTCAAAGAATGTTTGATGAGTTGAACACCAAAAGCTTTGATATGTTAACTCCCTTTCAGCGGGGAGACTATGCCCTTCCCCGAAAAATGGAATTCTCCCAGGCGCTTAATCGAATCAGGACCTTAAAGATAAGAAATACTCCTTATTTCAGGGCATAAGGGCCCCAGGGGGACCTGCTTCTTTTGAAATTCGAATAAAACCTATCCCCCCCCGATATGAATCAGCCAAAGCGTGGGTTTTGAAAGAATAGACACCCTCCTCTTTTAAACGTGTTTCAAAAATGGCTCCCCCTCCTGGGGGAAGGGTCCAAAGGGGAACATTTTCTTTTATGTGTTTGGGGTTCCCATTCTCAAAAACCTTTAAAAACATCCCCCCCACCAAATTAAAGGAAGAGAAAAAGTTTGGGCCTGCATTTAGAACATACCACCGTATAAGCTCCCCGGGTTGCGCTTCTATCGGGGTTTCTACATATTTATTCATATACCCATTAAAAACGACAAACCGGGCTTCGCCATTCAGCATTCCGTGAACATTCCGGGGGGAGGAATAAAATTCACTTTGTACTAAAACAATTTCTCTTGCATTTTCCCTGGGCTCTGTGGGATCTACAATCAGAGCACCATACATCCCATTGGCAAGGTGTTGGAATGTGGGTGAGGTTCCACAATGGTATAAAAATACGCCCGGAAATTCGGCTTTCCAGGTAAAGGAAACCGATTCCTTTGGCCCCACACTTCTAAAATTTTGATCGGGAGGCGTTATCACTCCATGTAAAACAATTGAATGGGCGATAGAACCCTTATTTTCAAAAATAAAATCAATCTCATCCCCCTCTTTGACCCGGATCACTGGCCCGGGAATAAACCCCTCAAAAGTCCAGGCTTTATAAGATTCTCCTTTTGCAACCTTTACGGTTTTATCCAATGCTGTCAAATGAATTTTAAGGGTTTCTCCCCTAACCGAATCCTCAAAAAAATGCCCAAAAACCATTAATATTAAAAAAAACGAATATAAGGATTTTCGATCCAAAACAACCATGTTTTACCTCTAGAATAATTTAATCGAACAAAAGAATGGCTCTTTCCTTTATTCAAGTTTAGCCTGAAAACAAAAAACCACCAAGTTATTTTAACCATTGGGCAAATGCTAATAAAATGGGGATGGATTCCTGATTCTGTTAAATTAGAACGCTCCACATGCCTTCAGGCTTGGATTCCAATGAAGTGATGGGAGGCTCTAAAAGACCGCTTTCTTCCTTTAAGAAATGATTCAATAGAAGGGGTGGGTGCTAAGCGATTCGAAAATCGGGAGGAATTGAAAGGTTTCAAACATAGGGGTTTCTTCCTTAGGCAAGGGTATTTTTATCGGAAAATCTAAAGAAAATAAAAATTTGTCCAAAAGATGGTAATTAAAACCTCTTTTAATTTAGGAAAACTTTTTTTTTAAACCCTGAATACCTCAACCGAAGACCCCTTTTTCAATCGTAACCGTTTTTGGGCATTGCCCTTGTAGCAAAATACCTCCAATTCTCCAAAACTATTCATTAGAGCCCCTACTTTACCTTCCGGTGTCTCTGAATAGTTTTTTTTTAAAACACCATAATCTCTTCCAGAGAGTTTTACATGGATTTTTTCAAAAACATTGGAACCAACCAATTGTTCCAGATTTTTCCATGTTATATTTGTGATTAGATTTCCAAAATGATCAATATACATTACAATCCCTTTAATACGATTGGATCGAATCCTTTCTGGTTTCGGAATGGAAATGGTCATGGGATTTGGGTAGATTGGACCCATTTGCTGGGGGGGGACACCTTTTGAAAGCCATGCCGCTACGGGGGCAAAAAGGTCCCTTCCGTGAAAGGTTGCCCCAATTGCAGGGCGAAAATACCGTTTTTGGGTAATTTCCCGGACCCTCGGCTTCCCCTCCATCAGGATGGGAGTAAAAACCCCATTGTCGGGACCTAGATATAGACCATGAACCGTCTGAATAAGTAAGGGTTTCCTGGCGCTTCCTACTCCCGGGTCTACAACAACGATATGAATGGAGGAGGAGGGAAAATCCCCAGAGAAAGATTTAACTAGAAATGCCGCTTCAACCCTATCATAGGAAGCAATAGAGTGGGTTATATCAACAATATTAACCTTTGGGTTAATTCCATAGATTACCCCCTTCATACACCCCACAAAAATTCCGTCTGTTCCAAAGTCGGTGGTGAGGGTAATAAGGGGAACAGGTTGTTGTATTTTAGGACCTGTCAAACCCAATTTCAAGGATTTCATATTCCACGGTTTTAGAGGGGGTAACAATGGTTACCCAATCTCCCACCTTGTGTCCTATCAGGGCTTTTCCAACGGGAGATTGGACTGAAATTTCCCCTTTTTTGATATCAGCCTCCTCTTGGCCTACCAAAGTAAAACGCTTTTTTTCATCGGTTTCGGTATTCTTGAGAACAACGGTGGTACCAAAAACCACTTTTTCATTTGAGAGATTTTTTGTGTCAATGATTTGAGCCTCCGATATTTTATTCTCAAGATTTTGAATTTTTCCTTCAACGAATGATTGTCGTTCCTTGGCCGCCGCATATTCTGCATTTTCAGAAAGGTCGCCATGGGCCCTAGCCTCTGCAATGGCCTCGATGACTTTTGGACGTTCCACCCGTTTAAGTCTTTCCAAATCTTTTAATAACTGTTCATACCCATTTTTGGTAATTGGGATTTTCACGACATCCTCCCTCTAAAAAAAATGGAAAACCCTCACTTTCAAAATCACATTTTTTTTCAAGATGATTTTAGGGTTTTCCAGAATGATAATCTTGAATGGCTTGGATTGTTATGCCTTTCTTCAAAAAGTCTTCAATTCCCTCAATGGCAGCTCGTGCCCCAGCCATGGTGGTAAAGTAGGGAATATTGTGGTTTAAAGCGGTCCGTCTAATTGAATAAGAATCCTTTTGGGAGGTTTTATCCCCAACGGTATTAATGACCAAACCAATTTCATTATTCTTCATATGATCCACAATATGGGGCCTCCCTTCTTTTACCTTATTTACACTTTCCAAATCAACCCCATGCCGCTGTAGAAAATCCGCCGTTCCCCGTGTGGCTTCAATTTGAAAACCCATCCCCCGGAGCCTTGTCCCAATTTGGGCGGCTTGGGGTTTATCTTTGTCTTTTACACTAATAAAAACCTTTCCGCTTCCAGGAAGGAGCACATTGGCTCCTGCTTGAGATTTGCCAAAGGCTTCTCCAAACGTTTGACCTATACCCATCACCTCTCCTGTGGATTTCATTTCCGGGCCGAGGATGGGGTCCACCCCCATAAATCTGGAAAAAGGAAAAACCGCTTCTTTAACCGCAAACCCTCTTAACGGAGGGCTCTTCTGGACACCTAAATCGTGAAGGGAACGTCCTAACATGACCTTCATGGCCAGTTTAGCAAGGGGAATACCAATGGCTTTACTGACAAAAGGAACCGTCCTGGAAGCTCTTGGATTGACTTCGATGACGTAAACCTCATTTTCTTTTATCGCAAACTGAACATTCATGAGGCCGACAACCTCTAGCTCAATGGCGAGGGCTTTGGTCTGTCGTCTCAGTTCCTCTTCAAATCCGGGGAGAAGAGAATAGGGAGGAAGAGAACAGGCGCTATCCCCTGAGTGAACCCCGGCTTCTTCAATATGTTCCATAATCCCACCGATAAAAACATTTTTCCCGTCGCAAAGGGCATCGACATCAATTTCAATGGCGTCTTCTAAATAGCGATCTATTAAAATAGGATGATTAGGGGAGGCTTTAACAGCAAAACGCATGTAGTCCTTTAGGTTTTCCTCATCGTACACAATCTCCATGGCCCTGCCTCCTAATACATAGGATGGCCTGACCAGAATGGGGAATTGAATTTCCTTTGCAATGTCGATGGCTTCTTTTACGGAACGTGCTAAACCGCTTTGAGGCTGTTTTAATCTCAATTTCTCCAATAAGGTTTTGAACCGCTCACGGTCTTCGGCGCGATCAATGGAATCCGGAGATGTTCCCAAAATCGAAACTCCCATTTTCTCCAAAGGGACAGCCAATTTGAGAGGTGTTTGTCCCCCAAATTGAACAACGACTCCTTGAGGTTTTTCAACCCGAATGATCTGAATCACATCTTCAATGGTCAAGGGTTCAAAATACAACCGATCAGATGTATCGTAATCGGTACTCACGGTTTCGGGATTACAGTTCACCATGATGCTTTCCCAATTTTCTTCTCGAAGGGCCATGGCGCCATGAACACAACAATAATCGAATTCAATCCCCTGCCCTATTCGATTGGGGCCCCCACCCAGAATGATGACCTTGTTGCGATGGGTAGGATTGGATTCACATTCCTGTTCATAGGTTGAATAGAGATAAGGTGTAAAGGCTTCAAATTCTGCTGCACAAGTGTCTACCCGTTTATAAACAGGTTCAATTCCCTTTTCCCATCTTAAATCCCGAACTTCATTTTCGGATAGCCCGAGAAGACTGCCCAAACTTGGATCTGAAAACCCATCCCTTTTTGCCCTTCTTAAATCATCGGGGGCTATACGTTCTTCTTTTCTAGTGTGACCTTCCAAACCCTTGGCTTTTAAAACATCTTCAAATTTGATCAGTTCATGGATTTGATTTATGAACCAGGGGTCAATACGGGAAAGCTGGTGGATTTCTTCCGGAGAAATTCCCAACCGAATCCCATCCGCTAAATACCAGATCCGTTCCCAATTAGGGATTACCAATTTCGCCCGGATTAGATCCATATCAGAAACCCCTTCATCCCGGTTTTTTTTTCGGCGGAGCTTTGGGGTCAGTCCATCACAATCGATTTCCAGCGACCGTAAGGCCTTTTGGAATGCTTCTTTAAAGGTATGGCCCATGGCCATGGCTTCTCCAACGGATTTCATTTGGGTATTCAGTGTCGAATCTGCTTCAGGGAATTTTTCAAAGGTAAAACGAGGAATTTTAACAACGACATAATCAAGCATGGGTTCAAAACAAGAAGGGGTAACCTGGGTAATGTCATTTTGAATTTCATCCAGGGTATACCCCACGGAAAGCTTGGCAGCGATTTTTGCAATGGGAAAACCGGTGGCTTTTGAAGCCAGGGCAGAACTCCTGGATACCCTGGGGTTCATTTCAATGACAACCATTTCCCCATCGACGGGGTTGACTGCAAATTGGATATTGGATCCCCCGGTCTCCACCCCTATTTCCCGAATCACCCGAATAGCGGCGTCCCGCATGATTTGATATTCTTTATCGGTTAGGGTTTGGGCAGGGGCAACGGTAATGCTGTCTCCGGTATGGATTCCCATGGGGTCCAGGTTTTCAATAGAACAAATAACCACAACATTATCTTTAAGATCCCGCATAACTTCTAATTCAAACTCCTTCCAACCCAATACGGACCGTTCAATGAGAACTTCATGGGTGGGACTTCGGTCCAACCCCAAGTCCAAGTACTCCTGAAATTCTTCAATATTATAGGCAATGCTTCCCCCGGTGCCCCCCAGGGTAAAGGAGGGACGGATAATCACAGGAAAACCAACCCTTTCCAAAAAACCTTGGGCATCTTCTTTTTGCCGAACATAACAGCTCTCTGGAATTTTTAAACCGATACGGATAATTGCATTTTTAAATGCTTCCCGGTTTTCTGCTTTTTGAATGGCTTCATATGATGCACCAATTAGTTTTACACCGTATTTATCCAAAATTCCCCGTTCCGAAAGTTGAAACGCCATGTTTAAAGCGGTTTGCCCTCCCATTGTGGGAAGAAGAGCATGGGGTTTTTCGGCTTCGATAATTTTTTCAATAACCACCGCATTAATCGGTTCCACATAAGTCCGGTGGGCCGTTTCAGGATCCGTCATAATGGTTGCCGGATTGCTATTCACCAAAATAATTTCATATCCTTCTTCCCGGAGGGCTTTGCACGCTTGGGTACCTGAATAATCAAATTCACAACCCTGCCCAATGACAATGGGGCCGGATCCAATTATCAAAATCTTTTGAATATCGGTGCGTTTTGGCAAATCTTTTTCCTCCGTTTAAATCCTCAATAAATGGGTTTAACCTAGGGAACCCACAAATACATGAATTTCGGAACCCCAGGTTGGATTAACCCTTTTAAATCAAAAAGAACCAAGGAATTAATTCTGGGGGGATTGGATGGCCCCTGGGAATATATAGTGGTGCGGTATTGCCCCGGCCTTTTATAAAGAACCAGCTTCGCCTGTTCTAAACCTGTTTCTTTTTTGGCCAACTCAAAAGCGTCCTGAAGATACCCGATTTGGTCCACCAATCCGGTCGCCAAGGCTTGTTGGGAGGAATAAATTCGCCCATCGGCCAGTGTGCGGATCTTTTCTTCCGTTAAGTTTTGACGACCTTGAGCCACCACATTGACGAACTCATCGTAAAGCGCTCGAATCACTCCTTGAAATAAAGCCCTTTCCTCTTCTGTCATTTTTTTCAAGGGAGACCCCATATCTTTTTTATCGCCGGATTTTATGGTTTCATTCTCAATTCCAATTTTCTCAAGAAGGCCTTGGAGGCTGACGTTGAGCATAATGACACCGATACTCCCCGTTACGGTGGTGGGATGGGCGACAATCTTATCGGCGGAAACCGCGATGTAATACCCTCCAGAGGCACCCACACCCATGATCACGGCAAAAACCTTTTTTCCAGTTTTCTTTTTAAACTCCATTACCTCATGGTGAATAAGGTCAGAAGCCGTCACCGTTCCCCCCGGACTATTGATTCTAAGCAAAACCCCTTTAATTGTTTCATCCCGAGCCGCTTTGGTGAGCTGTTCCTTCACCCGGGCGACTAAATCTGGTTCCCCAGAAAAAAGGCTGGTTTCTTCCTCCTGAATGACTCCGGATATGTCGAGCAGGAGTATCTTGTTTTTTCCCTTTCCTGAAATCACCTGTTCTTCAAAAGGGACGGGTTTTGGAAAAAGCGAAACCTTAATGCAGCCAGAAAACCCCAAAGCAAGCAGGCCAAATAAGAAAAACCCCATAAACTGTTTCATTTCATCATCTCCACAAACCGGTCAAAAAGATAAGAAGCATCATGAGGACCCGGGGAGGCTTCCGGATGGTATTGAACCGAAAAAATAGGAAATGCTCTATGCCTCATTCCTTCAACGGTTTGATCATTTAAATTGATATGGGTTAACTCAATGTCATCTCCCATGGAGTCCACGTCAACCGCAAACCCATGGTTTTGGGTTGTGATCTCTACCTTTTTTGTTTTCAAATCCATTACGGGTTGATTTCCTCCGTGATGCCCAAACTTCAGCTTATAGGTTTTACCCCCTAAAGCCAGCCCCAACAATTGATGTCCCAGGCAGATTCCAAAAATCGGTTTCTTTCCTAAAAGCGATCGGATCGTGGCAACGGCGTAAGAAACCCCCTCAGGGTCTCCGGGCCCATTGGATAAAAAAATTCCATTTGGATTTAAACGAAGTGCCTCCTCGGCAGGGGTATTCGCGGGAACCACGGTCACCCTGCATCCCGCATTCACCAACAAACGAAGAATATTCCGCTTAATTCCAAAATCATAAGCAACCACATGGAATGGAAATTGAGATGGCCTCTTAAATCCATTTTGAGGATCCCAACTCCCCTCCTCCCAGGTATACGAGGATAGGCAAGTTACCTCTTTAACAAGATCCAAACCAATTAAACCCTTAGAATGCTCGGCCTTTTTTAAAAGGTTTTTCCTTTCCAAGTCCTCAGTGGACAAAATTCCCATCTGTGCACCTTTTTCCCGAATATGCCGGGTGAGGGCCCGGGTATCGATTCCTTCAATTCCAACAATCTCTTTTTCTTTTAGAAAGGAATCTAAGTCCTGCTTAGATCTCCAATTACTTGAAATGGGGGACTGCTCCTTTACGATGAATCCCTCTAAAGAGGGACGAGGGGATTCCATATCTTCCGGGTTTACCCCACAGTTTCCAATGTGGGGATAGGTCATGACCACCATTTGCCCTTTATAGGAAGGATCCGTTAGGATTTCTTGATAACCCGTCATACTGGTATTGAAAACCAACTCTCCTATTCGCTCGCCCGTGGCCCCAAATCCCCAGCCCTGAAAAGTCGTTCCATCTGATAAAACCAACAACGCCTTTTTCATACCGTTTCCCTGTTCAAAGAAGGCCACCCCTTTTGCTGAAATACCACCTCTCCCCCGATGAACGTCATTTCCACTCTTCCCTTTACCCTCCATCCATCAAAAGGGCAATTTCGCCCCTTAGAGAAAAACTCGCTTTTACGAATGACCCAAAAGGCCTCAGGATCAATCAAAACCAGATCGGCTTCTCCTCCCTCTTCCAATCTTCCCCCGGGAAGGTTGAACGCAACAGAGGGGTTAGAGGAAAGCTTTTGAATTAACTCATTCCAAGAAAGGAGACCCTCTTCCACTAATTTTAGGGATAAGGGTAGGGCGGTTTCCATCCCGATGACTCCAAAGGGGGCTAGATCAAACTCCGTCTCTTTTTCTTCGTTGGCATGGGGCGCGTGATCCGTTGCAATCATATCGATCGTTCCGTCCTTTAAACCTTCTTTTAATGCTTCCACATCCTTGGGAAACCGCAGAGGTGGATTCATTTTTGCGTGGGTTTGATATTCCCTAACCGCTTCATCCGTTAGAATAAAGTGGTGCGGCGCCACCTCTGCAGTCACACGGATCCCTTTGGCCTTGGCCCTTCGGATCAAATCCACGGACCCTGCCGTGCTGGCATGGGCAATGTGCAGACGGCCTCCCGTCAGCTCGGCTAAAATAATATCCCTGGCCACCATGGTTTCTTCACAGGCATTGGGAATTCCCTGAAGACCTAAGGACGTGGCTACCCCTCCCTCGTTCATGACCCCCTCACCAAAAAGATCTTCGTCTTCACAATGAGCAATAATCGGCATATCAAATGCTTTGGAATATTCAAGGGCTCTGCGCATGACCTGTGCATTGATAATGGGTTTCCCATCGTCAGAGAACCCAACACAACCCGCCTCCATTAATTCACCCATTTCAGATAGTTCTTTCCCTTCTAACCCTTTGGTAACGGCCCCAATGGGATAGACATGAACCTTTCCATTGGCCCGAGCTTTTTTTAAAATTAACTCGGTAATGGATTGACTGTCATTAACCGGAAATGTATTGGCCATACAACAAATCCCCGTAAATCCTCCTGCGGCCGCTGCGGCCATTCCATCTCGAATGGTTTCTTTATACTCAAAACCAGGTTCCCGAAGATGGGTATGAACATCAATAAATCCGGGAGAGATAATTTTTCCTTTTGCGTCGATAATTTGACTCCCTTTTGCATCAAGGTTTAAACCCATCCGGGTAATTTTTGAACCTTGAATTAAAACATCAACTATTTCATCTCTTTGATTGGCCGGATCAATAATACGGCCCCCACGGATCAAAACCATTAGGTTTCCTTTCCACCTGAGAGAAGGTAAAGGACGGCCATTCGGACTGCAATCCCATTGGTCACTTGATCTAAAATGACTGAGGAAAGTCCATCCGCAACCTCAGGGGAGATTTCAATTCCCCGATTGACCGGTCCAGGATGCATGACTAAAGCGTGTTCTTTTGCCAGTTGAACCCGCTCAGAGGTAAGCCCATACAACCTTGAATATTCACGAAGGCTGGGAAACAAACAACGTGTTTGTCGCTCCAATTGCAGCCGAAGCATAATAATGACATCCTTTCCCTTTAGAGCACGGTCTAAATTGTATTCCACCTCTACCCCTAAACGATCTATGCCACAGGGAATCATGGTTGGGGGCCCGGAGACACAGACCTCTGCGCCCAATTTCCTTAAGGCCAAAATATCCGACCGGGCCACGCGACTGTGACTGATATCCCCAACAATGGCAACCTGAAGCCCTTCAATTCTTTTCAACCGTTCCTTAATGGTAAAAAGATCTAGAAGGGCCTGGGTGGGATGCTCATGGGCACCATCCCCCGCGTTCACCACCGAACTTTTTAGGTGTCGGCTCAGTAACCAGGGAGCCCCTGCGGCTGTATGTCGAATGATAATTATATCCGCACGCATGGCTTCAATGTTTCTGGCCGTATCCAAAAGAGATTCCCCTTTACTCAGGCTGCTCGAACTTGGGGAAAAATTTAAAACATCCGCACTGAGTCGTTTGGCCGCCAACTCAAAAGAGGTTCGAGTTCGGGTACTGGCTTCTAAAAAAAGGTTTATTACCGTTCTTCCCCTTAAGGTCGGGACCTTTTTAATGTCTCTTCCGGTCACCTCCTTAAAAGATTCTGCGGTTTCTAGAATAAGATGGATATCTCCGGGTTCCAAATCACATATTCCCAAAAGATCTTTTTGTTTCAGCATTTCAGCCTTTTAGAAAAATTTTTTTATTTTTTTGCGCAATTAACTCGAGAATAAAACCACACGATCCTCCTCCCCCTCTTCCTCAAGTAATACTTTGACTTCTTCGGAAATAGAGGTGGGAATATTCTTTCCGATATAATCCGCTCGAATGGGAAGTTCCCGGTGCCCCCGATCCACCAAAATGGCCAGTTGGATGGATCGGGGCCTCCCAAAGTCAACCAGCCCATCCATGGCAGCGCGAATGGTCCTCCCTGTAAAAAGAACATCATCGACTAAAATAATATGTTGTTGAGAAATTGAAAAAGGTATTTCGGTTTTTTTAAGGGCAGCTTGTCCGCGTTTGGTTGCTAGGTCATCCCTGTAGAGGGTTATATCCAAAATCCCAATGGGGACCTCCACTCCTTCAATTTCTTTTATCTTTTTTACCAACCGGTGGGCGAGGTGAACCCCGCAGGTTCTGATTCCCACCAAAGCAATTTCTTTCGCCCCAGAATGTCGTTCCAATATTTCATGGGAAATCCGATTTAAAGCCCTTTCGATTTCCTGTTGTACTAAAATAACTTTTGCCAATCGCTTTGCCATCCAAATTACCCAAAAGCAAAAAAAAAGGCCCCCCTAGTGACAGGAGAAGGCCTTTAGTAAACTTAGTTTTTTATCCATTCCTTCCCTTTCTAGCCTCACAGAGCTAGGTTAAAGGTTTCTCCTAATATAAAATTTTCAATGGGATTTGTCAATCCTCTTTTTTTTCCAAAATTTTAAAGTGGGTTTTAATAGAAAATTCATTAATCCTTCTAAATCTATAAACCGTTAGGGTTTAAAATGAATATCAATGGCCCGTTTATTTAAATAGTAATCAAACTGCCGACGTAGCCACCGTTTAATAAAAACCCGGGTTACGGGAAACAAGATCAAAAATCCAATGGCATCGGTTAAAAAGCCCGGGGTCAGTAATAAAACACTGGCCATAAAAATCAAAAGGGAATCAATGATTTCTTCTGCAGGCATCTGTCCATTTTGTAACTGAATTTGCATTTTCCCAAGGGTTCGAAGACCTTCCAATCGAGCAAAAAAGGCACCGATTATAGCGGTCAATATAACAAAGAAAACGGTATGAAAGGCCCCAAAAATTTCCCCCACTTTGATAAGAAAGTAAATTTCCACCAAAGGAACCGCCAAAAACAGCAAAATTAATTTAAAAAGCATATTTGAACCTCCCTTTAAAAGCGCTGGTTCCTGTGGGTTGGGAAAATTTTCCAGAAATTTCCGCCTTTTCGAAGCATTATAAGCCCATCCTTCTGGGATTTTCAAATTTTCTCATAAAAAGTGTGCCCTTTTTGAACAACCCTATGTAGGTCGATTCCGGAATTCTATTCGAACCCATTACGAATTTGACTCATCAAGAAAAATTCAGTTCGATCTAACTGGTTGATTGTTTACAAATTCATTTTGAAATTTTTATGCTTTTTGAAATCCAAATTGGGTTTGGCATTTGAAATGCACCAAAAAAGGGAACCATCACAAAAGTTAGATCGAACAATCACGAAACCTCTTTAAGCCTTTTTACCCAACCCGGCTTGGTCGGGTTGTTATAAGGGGGGAATCTTTGAATGATTTTTTTAAATTGCAATCTTAAAGCTTGACATATTTTAAAAACAGGTGTAATTTCCAGTTTCAAGAAATTTAAAAAACTAAATAAAGTAAATACCCTTTGCTCAGAGCAAACCCATCGAAAGGTGGAGACGCAGAGCACCGGGGCTAATGATCTCTCAGGGATCAAATGCCCGCCGAGCCGCCAAAGGATTCTTTTTGGTGGCTTTTTTATTTTGACCTAAAACCAATATAGGGGAATCACACTTTATGGTTTTTTAAAATTAAACCCAAAAAATTTAACTTTTTATTCCCTTTGCTCAGAGCAAACCCATCGAAAGGTGGAGACGCAGAGCACCGGGGCTAATGATCTCTCAGGGATCAAATGCCCGCCGAGCCACCAAAGGAAAACTATCCTTGGCGGTTTTTTTTAAAAAAAGAAAGGGGGGATGCCATCGAATAAAAAAAGTGAGAATTCCGCCTGGAATCTCACACTGGTTAGGAAGGATGGGCTTTCAAAGCCTATATAAATTGGGGACATCTTGTTCGTTTGATACCTTTGCTCAGAGCAAATCCATCGAAAGGTGGTGACGCAGAGCACCGGGGCTAATGATCCCTCAGGGATCAAATGCCCGCCGAGCCGCCAAAGGGGAAAAGTCTTTGGCGGTTTTTTTTTAATGTAAAGGGGAAAAGTTATGATGAAATTTTCAAGCTCATTATCCTGTTTTTTTAAACTCACCTTATTCATATTTGTGTTTTTAGCACTTTCCCGCTTGGGTTATGCAGGAGACGCCTTTCTCAGCTGGGATGCCAATACCGAACCCGATTTGGCAGGATATAAAGTTTACGTTGGGACCGCCTCTCGAACCTACAGTCCCCCTATGGATGTTGGGAACCAGACCTCTTACACCGTAACTGGATTGGGTTTGGGAACCTACTTTTTTGCGGTCACCGCTTATGATTTTGGAGGTAATGAAAGTCCTTATTCAATCGAGGTGAATAAAAGTTTCGGGGATATAACTCCACCTGCCATTTCATCGATATCTGCCGTCAATATGGGCAGCTCTAGCGTGGACATTGTTTGGGCGACTAATGAAGGGGCAACATCCCAGGTGGATTACGGGGTAACCACAAATTACGGTTCATCAACACCGATCAATTCAAACCTAACCACAAACCATAGCCGATCCCTGAGTAACCTTACCCCCTCTACCACCTATCATTACCGGGTTGTCAGTCAGGATGTAGCAGGAAATATGGCCATTTCGGGAGATAATACCTTCATCACATTAAATCCGCCGGATACTACCCCACCCGCCATTTCAAATATTTCCTCCCTTAGTATCAGCAATAATGGGGCAACCATTACATGGGTAACAAACGAACCTTCCAGTACTCAAATTGAATATGGGACCAGTTCCGCCTATGGTTCTACAACCAGCCTAATCAATACGCTGGTTACTTCCCATAGCCAAGATTTAAGTGGACTACTGCCTTCAACCGTTTACCATTTTAGAGTTTTAAGCCGAGATAATGTAGGAAACCTTGGCAATTCTGGGGATAACACATTTACGACGACTTCCCCCCCGGATACCACCCCTCCTGTCATTTCATCTATCACAGAGGGTTCCGTCACCAGTACCAACGCTACAATAACCTGGAATACGGATGAAGACGCAACATCCCAGGTGGAATATGGTACCACAACGGCCTATGGGTCCACCTCCGCACTGAATTCCACACCGGTGACCAGCCACAGCAGAGCCTTATCCGGACTGACCTCATCAACCACCTATCATTACCGTGTATTGAGCAGAGATGGGGCAGGAAATCTGGCCACCTCTGCCGATAATACCTTTTCCACACTTGCCGCTCCCGATATCACTCCTCCCGTTATTTCATCCATTGCAGAAGGTTCCGTCACCAGCACCAGCGTTTCCATTTCCTGGAAAACGGATGAAGGCGCTACCTCCCAGGTGGAATACGGCACCACCATGTCCTATGGGTCCACCTCGGCACTGAATTCCACGCTGGTGACCAGCCACAGCAGATCTCTATCCGGGTTGACCTCATCAACCACCTATCATTACCGGGTCATAAGTTCCGATGCAGCCGGTAATCTGGCCACCTCAGCGGATAATACCTTCACCACACTCCCCGCTCCCGACACCACCCCCCCTGTTATTTCCGGATTAACTGCTAGCAATATTTCAAGTTCGGCCTCGGTCATCACATGGTCAACCAATGAAGGGGCGACCTCCCAAGTGGAATACGGCACCACCATGTCTTATGGGTCCACCTCTGCCTTGAATTCCACACCGGTGACCAGCCACAGCAGATCTCTATCCGGGTTGACCTCATCAAACACCTATCATTACCGGGTGCGGAGCATAGATGCCGCTGGAAACCAAGCGGTGTCAGGAGACAATACCTTTACAACTTCTCCTCTTCCCGATACCACCCCCCCTGTTATTTCATCCATCAACGAGGGGTCCGTCACCAGCACCAGCGCCACCATTACCTGGAATACCGATGAAGGCGCTACCTCACAGGTGGAGTATGGCACCACCACCGCCTATGGGTCCACCTCTGCCTTGAATTCCACATTAGTCACCAGCCACAGCAGATCTCTATCCGGGTTGACTTCATCAACCACCTATCATTACCGGGTACGGAGCATGGATGCCGCTGGAAACCAAACGGTGTCAGCAGACAAAACCTTTACAACTTCTCCCCTTCCCGATACCACCCCCCCTGTTATTTCATCCATCAACGAGGGGTCCGTCACCAGCACCAGCGCCACCATTACCTGGAATACCGGTGAAGGCGCTACCTCACAGGTGGAGTATGGCACCACCACCGCTTATGGGTCCACCTCTGCCTTGAATTCCACGTTAGTCACCAGCCACAGCAGATCTCTATCCGGGTTGACCTCATCAACCACCTATCATTACCGGGTACGGAGCATGGATGCCGCTGGAAACCAAGCGGTGTCAGCAGACAAAACCTTTACAACTTCTCCCCCCCCTGATACCATTCCTCCATCCATTTCCGGAATCAACACCAGCAATATTACAGGCTCCGGTGCCATAGTGAACTGGTCTACTAATGAAGGCGCAACTTCCCAAGTTGAATTCGGTTTAACCTCCGCTTATGGATTTATATCAAATCTAGATTCTTCCCTAAAAACGAGTCATCAGGTCACCCTTTCTGGTTTATCTTCTTTAAAAACCTATCATTTTCGAATCCGGACAATGGATGCCATGGGGAACCTTTCTGTATCGAATGACGGAACCTTTAACACCCTTTCTTTACCGGATCAAACTCCCCCGGTTATTTCAAACATTAACACAACTTCTTTAAGCAACACCACCATACTGATCACTTGGGTTACCAATGAGGCCGCAACCTCACAAATCGAATATGGGCAAACCACAAACTACGAAAACACAACCCCTTTTAACGCTACCATGATGTTGGACCATTCAATGACAATCAATGGATTAACCCCTGATTTTCCCTACCATTTTCGGGTCAGAAGTTTAGACACTGCTGGAAATCTTTCGGTATCGCTAGATCAAATTTTTAAAACCCCAAAAGCACCGGATCAAATTCCCCCCGGCCAAATCAAAAAATTTTCCGCCTTTGAAAATGACCAGGAGATTCTCTTAACCTGGACGAGCCCTTCAGATCCCGATTACATCGGGACCCGAATTGTATTCAAAACAACTGGAGGGTTTCCTGAAAATGTAAACGATGGGCAATTACTTGGAGATTTTACGGGCGTTCCCAATGAGGTTCAGAGTACTATCCACACTGGGCTGCAAAATGGAACCACATATTATTACTCTGCTTTTTCCTATGACGGACAAGGAAATTATCAAACGAACCCAGTAACCGTCCAAGGCACCCCTCAGCCGGGTTCAGGGGGGTCCAACACTCCGCCACCAACTGTATCCTCCCAATCGGGAGGCTCAGCCATTTCTGATATGGGGAGTGCAGTAGGAGGATGCGGTTTTGTGAAAGATGCCCGCCACAACCAAAACCGAGATGTCGATATCGCAATGTTTATTGTTCCTTTCCTAATGGGTTTAAGGTTTTTATTTCAAAAATGGGAAAAGAGGAAAATTTTCCATATGCGTCCTTTGGTGGGGAACATTTGAAATGGTAAATCTTTTTCTTTAAATTATATTAACTCTAAAAAATAATTGGACTAAGGGAGGAGATGAGAGAGGATAAAGTTGAAAAGAATTATTCCTGTTTTTAAAAATGGGGGATCCCAAACTCTCACAAGTGAATTTAAAATAAAAAAAACTTAAACTTGCTATTCCCCGTAGTTCGCAACGGGGTAACCGCTTAGGTTCCCCCTTTGGAAAAGGGGGATAAAGGGGGATTTGAGGATTTAGTTTTTCCTCTAAATACCCCGCAGTCTTGCTGCGGGGATTTTTATTGAGGAAAAAAATAGCGCTTTCCTACAGGGCCTCCTTCCTGGGTGCCTTTTCTTTTTTCCGCCAGAACCAACCCTTTGCCCCACAAAAGGCTCTAAAATATTTTCTTTTCCCAACGATCATTTTAAAAATTGAACTTACTTTTTCCCGTTGGGTGCTAAGGGCCAACTCCTTAGGTTCCCCCTTTGGAAAATGGGCCACAGGGGAATTTGAGATTTTAGTTTTTCCTCTGAATACCCTAGGGTTTGCTATGGGGATCTTTATTTTAAAAGGAGAAAACCTTCCTATTTTTGGACAATATTGGCAGGACACACTTGGCCGGAAAGGGCCCCTTCAAAAGCGAGGTGGGAGACGGGTTTCCATCCAGTTGTATCTAAATAAGATTTTAAAAGAAAGCCCTTTTTATTATAAATCTTTTCCTGAATAATTTTGGCCTTTTTCTCTATACAATGGAGTTTCATAAAAATAAGGCTATATCCATAGTCTTGAATCTCGGAATGAAGGGGAATCCCTGCCTTTTGTCTTTCCTCTAACACCTTCTCAAATTCGACTTTCTGGTGAGGGACGGTCCTGATCCACAGACTCACAATGCCATTAGCGGTTTTTCTAATGGTATCTTCATAATAATAGTAGAAAAACGTTTCTCCCTGATCAAAGATTTTCCAATCTGAACCCTCCCCGAAACCGTGATAAAAAACGATCATCGGCAATAAAAACAAAGATATTCTAAACCGTTCCCATTTTTTCATCCGGGCCATCCCTTCTTTCCAAATAACGTATATTTAAACCCTTAATGGTAAATGTATTATAAAATGGGATTTTGTCAAGGAAGCCATTGGGCAAGGGAATAGCTTAAATTTTATTTATTTTCAATGGGTTATTAAGTGTCTTGATATTATTTCTCGTTTTGTGAAAATGGGAATAATTTACTGGATACCCCTAAAATATGAAGGGACCTTAATATTTCCTTAAACGCTCAAAATTAACTTTCCTTGGGTCTAATTCTTGTTATTGACACCCACGCGGGACCCGTTATAATTTTTAAAGAGGAAAAACCAAGGAATTTTTTCTTTGAAATACAATCAAATACATATGTTGAAACAACGCAGGAGAGTTATTTCATTATTGTGCTGCCTCCTCTTTCCGCTTCTGGCCCTGTGGGGCTGCTCTACACCCAATACGTTTCCGGTTCAGTACATCCCTCCAGTAGAGTTTTTTCTTGGGCCTGAGGATGTTTTAGAGGTTACCGTTTGGAAAAATGCCGATCTTTCTGGCGAAGTCATTATTCGCCCTGATGGTTACATTTCAATGCCCTTGGTTGGAGATGTCCTTGCCGCTGATTTAACTGCAGATAAACTGGCGGACCGGATTGCATATCGTCTCAACGAATTTATGACGACTCCGAATGTTTCCGTTCAGGTGAAGGAGGTCAACAGCTACTTTTTCTATGTATTGGGTGAGGTCACCCGCCCCGGAAAATACCAAGTCAAATCATACGCAACTGTTCTTCAAGGTGTTTCCCTGGCTGGGGGATTTACCCCCTTCGCATCGAAAAACCAAATCCAGGTGATTCGTCCCAATAAAGATGGAATAGGAAAAGAGCAACAAATCAGAATCCCTTTGAAATATGATAATGTGGTCTCTGGAAAAGGCCCCCTGGGAGATTTCATCCTTCACCCCGGGGACACCATTGTTGTGCCATAACCTCTCTCCGTTACCCTTCATGGATATAGGCTTCTAATGATTTCCGTTGAGAACGTCATGAGGGAAAATCCCTTATCAATTCAATTCGATTCAACCGTATGGACTGCGGTTCATTTTATGAAAGAATCAGGTGTGGGATGCCTCTTAATCCGTCAGGGGGAGGAAATCATTGGAATATTAACCGGGACTGATATATTGCATAAGGTTGTGGTGGAGGGTTTAAATCCACAAAAGGTAAGTGTCAAAGAAGTCATGTCAGCCCCAGTCATCTCTATCCATGAAAACAAAACCATCGGAGAAGCGGAAGAGCTCATGGAATGCAAAAAAATCCGCCATCTGGTGGTGGAGAAAAAAGGGGAGATCGCGGGTGTGGTCTCCATACGTGATTTGCTTTTTCCATTGCAGTATTATGAAAATCTTTCCATTCATGATGGGTTGACCGGCTTATTAAATAAAAAGGAATTTACCCATCAAATAAAAGGGGAATTAAGCCGCTCTCAGCGTTTTGGCCATTGTTTTTCCCTTTTAATGCTCGACATTGACCATTTCAAATTAGTCAATGACACCCATGGGCATCCCTCGGGGGATAAAGTTTTAATTGCTGTGAGCAAATTAATTCAATCCAAAGTAAGAGGGGTGGATCAGGTGTTTCGGTACGGGGGAGAAGAATTTGCTTTTCTTTTACCCGAGACCTCACGATTAAACGCCCTCTCAACCGGAGAAAAAATCCGCAGAGCCGTTGCTTCAAAAAAAATAAGAATTAAAAAAGATGAAGAAATTTCCTTAACGGTCAGTATCGGAATTGCGGTATTTCCAGAGGATGGCAACACTGTGACGAATATCGTAGACAAAGCAGACCAGGCACTCTATAAGGCAAAGCAATCGGGGAGAAATCGCGTTTTCTGAATTCTTGCCTCACCCATCTTACCTGATTTTTTAAAAACGTTAGTGGGAAACTTTTTTTTCTCCCTCCACAAGAGATTTTAAATGAATCAGTCCCAATTCTTCTTTCACCGCTTGATCTCTTTTCCGGAGCAGCGAAGAAACCTGATCTTTATCTTTTTCTAAAAATTCACCACTTCGCCCATCCCCTTCTTGAATAAGATTCAATACCTCCACCACAGACACCTGTTCAGGGGGTTTTCCTAAAATAACTCCCTTCGGCTCTAGCGTTCGGCAAAGGACCCCGGATCTGATAAATTTTTCAATTAAATCCTCTAATATCGATAAGGGAACATTGAGAACATGCGAGAGTTCATTCTCTTCATAAGGGGAAAGCCCCTTTAGGTATCTTTGGGTAATATAAACCAAAATGTTCAAACCCAGCCGTTCACGGTTGGTTTGACTATCCTGCCTCCAACTCATTTGGTTTAAATAGGCATAAGGGTATTGATGAAAATAGGCCACTTGCGCTCCCGCAAGGACAATCACCCATGCAATATACAACCAAATGAGAAAGATAATGAGGATGGCGAGACTGGAATAGATAGCGGTATATTTTGCCGACCCCACCACAAAAAAAGCAAATCCCATCCCAGCCAATTGCCAAAGAACACCGGCGGTGATCCCTCCGACCAATGCGGATTTTAATTTCACCTCGGTGTAGGGAAGAAATTTATATAAAAAAGTAAACGCCAGGCACAGGAACAAAAACGGCATTAACCGGGTAAATAAAACAACGAGGAAACCGACCGATTCCACCGCTAAAACCTTCTGAACGATCCAATGACTCTGGGCGGTAGCCGTCAACCCAATTGCGGTGAACACCAATACAGGGCCTACCAAAATCACGCTTAAATAATTGGTGAATTTCCAGGCCAAAGGCCTGGGTCTTTTAACCCGCCACACCGCATTCAACGCATGTTCAATCTGATTAATGGATAGCAGAGTCGTCAGAAACAATCCTCCCACTCCCACGGCACCTAAAACCTTCACGTTGAGGTTGCTGATAAAGCCGATAATACGGCTGGTAATTTCAGCGCCCTTCGGTCCCAGGGGTTCAAAAGCCTGGGCCAAAACCGGTTCAATTTGAAGGTGTACCCCAAAGGCTTTTAGGACAGAAACCATAACCGCCAAAAAAGGAACCAAGGAAAGCAGGGTCATATAAACCAGTCCTGTGGCGCGAAAACTCAAGGCGGTTTCCTGAAACTCGGAAATAGCAACCACACCAAGCCGGAGCCACCGATAGGTTACCCTCTTCATTAGAGGAAGGGTCTCAATTTGTTTCGCCCAAAGGTCTTTGCTAAGAAATTGGTTAGCTTGCTTAAAAACACTCATTTATACTTGTCCACACTCAGGTTCCGAAGAAATAAAAAATAGGCATAAAGATAATAGTTTATTAATAAGACAAGGTTTTGTTCAAAAGTCAATAATTAAAAAAATCAAAATTCCTTTTTATTGTCCCTGAATAAAGGGATAGATTTTTGCTTTAAAAAACCGTAGTCCCACGAAGATAATAACCAAAAAATTAAAAAAATTTATTGCCCCTAGGTTTGTAATTGATACCCAAAAAATCCATGGGAATGTTAAAACTATTAATTTTAGATGGCCTTAGAGACCTGCGAAGATTTGAGTTTTCTTGAAGGAAGAAAAGCATAAATCTATTGAACCTTTTCACACCAATAAGGAATTTTAAAACTTTAAAGTTAACAAGCTGTTTTCCAGCCAATATTGAAGTAAATTATTCGGTTTTAGATAAAATGAATCTCCTAGAATAAAAGAAAATAAATAAGTTTCTGTATTTATCTTGGAAGAATTTTTAAGGGGCTTCTCTGGGACAATAAACCCATAATTTCATCGGGGGGCAAGGGGGGGCTAAAAACAAAACCTTGGATTTCGTCACACTGGATTGATTTCAAATAGTTCATTTGATCAAGGGTTTCAACCCCTTCAGCAATTGTTTTAAGGTTTAGGTTGTGAGCCAATGTGATAATGGCAGCAACGATGGATGAGTGATCCGGATTGGTGGTAATATCATGCACAAAGGATTTATCAATCTTCAATTTACTTATGGGAAATCGACTTAAATAGCTCAGGGAAGAATATCCTGTCCCAAAATCATCAATTGAAATTTGGATACCCATACTATTTAATTTCTTTAGCGTTGAATGGGTGGAAACCGCATTTTGAATCATGCTTTCCGTCAGTTCCAGCTCTAAATATTTGGGATCCAAGAAGGATTTGTTAAGGGCAGAATCAATTTTTTGAATAAGATCTCTTTGTAAAAACTGACGCGCCGATAAATTAATAGCCACCTTGATCCCCGTATTTCCAACCGATTGCATGGCCTTGGCCACAGCACAAGCGGTTCGGATCACCCAATCTCCTATGGGAACAATTAGACCTGTTTCTTCGGCGAGGGGTATAAATTTGTAGGGGGAGATTAACCCCTTTTCCGGATGATTCCATCTTATGAGGGCTTCCATTCCAACAATTTGCCCTGTGCTGAGGTTGACCTGGGGTTGGTAATGAAGAATGAATTCATTTCTCTCCAGGGCACGGCGGAGTCCATTTTCCAAAGCAAGCCTTTCAGAAACCCGAGTGTTCATTTCGGGAATGTAAAATTGATAATTATTTCTCCCGTTTTCTTTTGCACGGTACATGGCTGTATCCGCATTTTTAAGCAACGTCTCTGAATCCCTCCCATCATTCGGAAAGATACTGATCCCCATACTCGAAGTGATATACAGTTCGTGGTCCTTCAATTCAAATGGGTTTAAAAAGATTTCAAGGATTTTCAAAGCAATTTTTGGAATGTCTTGAGTTGTTGCAAGATCGGCAAGAAGAATCGTGAATTCGTCTCCCCCCAATCTGGCAATGGTATCTCCCTCCCGCGTGCAACCCGCCAACCGTTTTGCAACCGCTTGAAGCAGAAAATCTCCTATAGTATGTCCTAGGGTATCATTGATTTGTTTAAATTGGTCCAGATCAAGAAATATGACACCCACAGGCTGTTTTTTCCATCCGCACCGGGCCAATTCCTGGTTCAAGCGATCAATAAACAATAAACGGTTGGGTAACATGGTTAACGCATCATGGTAGGCTTGATGCTCGATCAACTCTTCTGCCTTTTTCCGATCGGTAATATCCCTGATGGATATCAAATGGGCAGGCTTTCCATTCCATTCTGTTTCAACCGTCAACATTTCCCCCACCCCTATCCCCCCTGAAATTCGAATGATCTCAATTTCTTTGGGTTCATTGGGAACGACAGGAAAATTAAAAGGTTTCCCTGGGAAAACAGTCATTTTATTTTCAAAAAATAGCCTGCTGTATGGATTTACAAACCGAATAATCTGTTCCATATCTACGATAATAATTCCATCTCCGCTTTTTTCAACCACGTTTCGAAAACTTGCCCGGCTGGCTTCAAGGGCTTCTTCGGCCAGATTTTGTTGCTGGGTGATCGCTTTTGCGGACAAAAAACTTGCTCCCATTACCACAGCAGTAATCATTCCAAATATTATAAAGAAAAACCCTGTTGCTTTGGTTTTGCTTGCGGTAAGGGCATTTTTTGATTCAAATAGGGCAACCCTCACCGGGCTTTCCTTCGGTCCAATGGGCAGGAGGGTATAAAAATATCCTGTTCCCCCAATTTTTTTCACGGCAATTTTTTTTGGGTTTTCCTGATGGTTTAAATGGTCTACCGGATGAAAAGAGGATATAATTCCATTTCCTTGTGGATTGATCAGGGCAACCTCAAGACCCGTCCTTTTTTTTAGACTATCCAGAAAATTTTGATCCAGTAACATCCCCTCCTGAAGGACTCCTAATGTTTGACCGGAAAATTGAAAAATTTTAAAAACCGAAATATGAATCCCCTCTGGATGTTGGTTTCGAATAATGGCTTCCCCGTTTTTTGATAATTTTTCCATGATTTCCGGGGAAAGCCGATTGAATTGGGTAGTTCGGATGATTTCCGATTGAATGCTTGGGGGTGTTTGCAAAGGGGTTGAGGGAGGGCCAAAAATGAAACCCTCTCCTGCTTGATCCTGGGAATAAGGCGAGAAATTAGAGACGGAGTTCACCCGCTCTGTTTGGGAAGTCCGTAAAGGTTTAAAGGGTTCCAAATTTTCGTTTTTTAATTTTTGAAGACCAAGGATGGGTTTACCGCTTTTATCAAACAAATGAATCAAATCCGCTTGTGACAACTGTAAAAAATGAGTTAAAATTCCTTCTAAAAATTCTAATTGGTTTCGAGTCATGGTGCTTATTAATATCGGCTGGGAAACATGTCTTTCGATTTCATTCAATAGGAAACCTTCTCTTTCTCTCAGTTCTATCTCCACACCAGTCCGAGCAGCGGTTAAACGATCGTTTACCTCATGTTCTAAACTTCTTTCCAAAAAAGAAAGGTAGGTCAACATCATTACCAACATCGGAATAATGGAAACCATAAGGAAACCTGCCAGTAGTTTATTCCTGAGATTCGAAATCTTTGAGACCATCGAAGAAAAAACCATTTATAGGACAATTTCCTTTCTAAGATTTTTGAATGTTCTTAAAATGAGGCGAAAAAAAGCTCAGCCCAATATATTTAAAATAGGACTGTCAGTTGGGCCCCTATTTGATTATTGTCTATTTCCACATTATTCCCATTTTCGTTGTTGATCTGATATTCTGCTTTGATCCACGTGTTTTTATATATTTGGATACGAGGACCAAACGCAATCTCCGAAAAATCATTTTTGGCATTGTCATCCGCGGTCCAATCCGTATAACGAACATTAAAATCCACCCGGTTATCAAGCGCAGGGAGAGGGGGAACCAGGGAAAGCAGAACATAGTATCCCGAGACATCCCGATCAAAACTGGCGGTTCCTAATCCTTCATCTGTCCCCAATAAATATTCCCCTTGCAAATAAGCAAATCCCAGTTTGAGAAAGGCATGCAAACCGAATCGATAAGACTCCAAATTATTGTTGGTATCATGAGGACCGGTTACGTAAGAAAAACCAAAATTCAGTCCCGGAATCAATTCGGTGACCTGAATTTCAGCCCCAAAAGATTTTCCTGAATTAGCATTGGAGCCAACCGTATCCCTTCCCCGACTGTCCTTGTTTTGTACCGCACTGCCATTAATAACATAAAAATCCATAGTCCCTGTTTTTGGAATGTCCTGTATGATCTGTACCCCCACATCGGTCCAGGTATTGTTGAGAATAGAATTACCGTTTGCGCCGCTTTTAACCAAAGGTGGACGTGTGATCAACCGATTATCCGATGGGGAATGGAAATAGTTCTCTAACCCAAACGGAACCAACACCGCTCCAAATGCGAATGTTGTCCCTTCCCATGGTGTAATGTCGATTTCGGCTTGTTCGATGAAAATTTCGGCATATTGCTTGTCATCCGTTCTTTCAGGTGCATGCTCAAACTCTATAATGATTTTGGCAAAAACATGATCATTGATCTGATAACCGAAAAACGGTTCAAAAATGTGCTGATCAAAACTATTGTTCCCCCCGGGACCTGGCACTTCTCGGTCAAAAAACTGGAAGGCCGCATATCCATGGAAGGTTACCTTTTCCTTTTTCTTCCGGGTGGAAAAAACATCCTCGAATGTGAAATCCCCATCCTGTCCCTGGGCATGGGTAATTTGCGGCAAACCCATACCCAGAAAAAACATGAGGACGAAGCCTGACGCAATATACCGTCGGGGGTTCATTTCTCCTCCTGAAGGTTTATTAAAATCTTAAGTCTTCCTTCCTAGTCATCGTTGAAATAGGTGTACACCTGAATGACTTCTGTTTCAATTTCGGAAACCGCTTGCTGAAAACTGCGGATATCCCCTTCCATGACCGGCACATCGATAAAAACACCCGGATTCCCCAGTGATGCCTGTGCGAGCAGAAAATGTCCTTCGATTTTCACGTGCCGATCAAGGTCACGTCTTTTGATATTGCCGGATAGAATTTTAAGGTAATAATCCTTTGCTCTATCCAATCGAGCCCTCGAATCGAGATAGTCCTCCTGGTCACTATCCATAATGAGTTTGAATTGCTCTTTAATCCCCAGGAATATGGTTTGGGCAAGGTACTTCAGAATTTCTCCCTGATTTTTATCGGCCAGGGACCGTCCGAGTTTATCTCTGACACGGGTGCCGAATATTCTGTCGTATTTCTTTACCCGGTCATCGATTCGGGCGATGGAATTTTCTACAGCTTCCCAATCTCCTTCCCTTCCGGAAATCAATATATCCTCAAACGTTTTTATAAGAAGGTCCTGCTGTTTTTTGCCGTGTGCCCGGTGCATGATATCCGCGGTCCCTTGGGCAAAACCCTCCACACCGTATCCTTGAAACAGAAAAAAGGTTGCCAATAAAAGAGTTAGAATCTTCAAAGGGTTCACCCAGCAAAAAAGCGGTTGATGTTTTAAAAATTGCAGGACAGCCATTGCCCCACTTTAAATTTATCACCCGCTGACAGGGTGTCAACTTAGGGGTTTTTGTCATATTCTCAATGAAATAATAGGTTTATAATCTATTACTTTTAAATATGTTCAAATGGGAATTAGTTGGAACGATTTAAATTTATTGGTGGAAAAAACGTTTCGCCACGGAATATGGGCGTGGTTTTTTTCCTGAAAACGTTGTATTTAATCAACGGAAAGTTCTTAAGGGAATGATCAACGGAAGGTTAAGACAGAAAGGAAAAGGGGCGAAAAACCCACCGGGAGGGAAAAAATCTTTTAATCAATAATCACGCACCCACCCTCCCCCAAGGATATCCTTATTGCTGGGGTCCGGTTCATGGCCCGGTTTATAATAAACGGTCTTGCAGCCCTTGGTTTGACAGAACCAAGCATATTGACGCTCTTTCAGGGGAGAACGAACACTTTTGGAATGACAGGCCGTACAAATATATTCCCCCGAATGGACATCCCTGGTCAGTCCGAGGTTTTTGATGAACTGGAATTTGGGTTGCAGTTTATACGTTTGATATTCAACCACGATGACTAATACCGAGCAGACCAAAAAAAGCAACACCGCGATTTTTGTCCAGAGCAACGGACTGACCGTTTGGATCATCTCATGGGAGAGATATCGATCCAGGACATTTGAGAAAAGCAATCCCATGAGGGAGGTCAGCCAGAGGAAAAAAAAGAATTTTTCCCGGGATGTCAGAGATCTCTTGCTTTTAATCACGCCCGTAATCTTTCACGTACAAAGCAGGAATTTTGGCAAGATTTGGAAGCGTCTGTCAAAAGAAGATACAAAATGACAGGATTCGCTTCCTTCGCATCGGTCTCCAAAATAAAAAACGCGGGACCCGATTCACAAAATATTTATCCCAGAATTCGGTTTTTGTCAAACTTGGCTAGGGGGACATGTGGTGCCCCCGGCGTGATTTGAACACGCGACCTTCGGTTTAGGAAACCGCTGCTCTATCCTGCTGAGCTACGGGGGCAAATGATTTTTTCAACATGGAGGGTTGTTGAAGAATCCGATTGGTTGTCGAAGTTTAAGGGATTTTGGCAGCCCGGTCAAGGGCTTTAAAGCGAAACAGGCCTGCTCTTCCCGGTTTTAAAATTTCAGGTTAAACCCCGAAAGCTATGGGTTTAAATTTTAATTTTTTCCTCCGCCCTTCTCCGCTAATTTAACGCTTTTCGACGATTCGCTTTTCAGATCCCAAAGGGCAATGTTGGTCATTGACTATACCTCCTGTTTCAACTAGTGTTCTTAAAAAAACATGAATTTTATCCATGTCATTCCGGCCGAACCCGCTCCCCGATAGAGTTATTCGAAGGCAGGCTTCGCGGGCGAGAGCCGGAATCCAGTGTTTTTGATTCCTGGATTCCCGCTTGCGCGGGAATGACGGCCTCAAGGTATTTTCTAAACATGACACCAAGTCTCTTTAGGCAAATCTGTCCCCCAATAATAGAGGCGGTAAAAAAAAAATGATTGGGAGGGTTCGATATGAAATATCATTGCCAAAATTGCCTTTGCGGGGTTGATAAAAAAAACGAAACAAATCCTCCGACAGATGAAGAAGTCCAAAGGTATCGCTGTCCGGACCCGGATTGTCCCGGAAAAATGAGGATCTCAACTGAATTGAAAGGGAATAAACGGTTCGGTGTCACTTGTTATATCAGCGACTGTGGAGCCGTCTATGATTTATACAATTTTCAAAAGGATGAAAATAATTTGAGGTGTCCTTTTTGTCAAAGAGTGGGAAATCAGGTTATATCCAAGGAAAAGTGAGTCGAGTCCGACAGGCAGGCGGGATAGAAAGGATTGTATCGATCACGAGTGATGGGGTCAGCCATGCAATTTAGATCTTTTTAGATTTATATTTTTCCTCTCCAAAAGTATATTGAAATACTTAATATATCTCAAGAAAATTGATTATGGGGTCATGATGGGGTCAGTGATGGGGTCAGCCATGCAATTTAGATCTTTTTAGATTTATATTTTTCCTCTCCAAAAGTATATTGAAATACTTAATATATCTCAAGAAAATTGATTAGGAGGTTTCCCTATTAAAAACCCGGTGAGGGGGAATGGGTGATGGGTAAGGGGGTTATTTTGAAAAGACGAAAGGGGTGAGAAGGAAGGCGTTAGGCGAGAGGTTTGAGGCTTTCTTTAAAAAAAACGTGAAGGGTAAGGGGTTAGGCGTTAGGGGGGAACACTCTACCTCCTCCTTCCGCTCCTTATAAATGAGGGGAAAAGTAAAACCTGGATTCCCTATGGGATCATTCGGGAATGACGGGATTAGAAACAATATCTGAGGAAAACCGGATCTTAAAATCCCCCTACCTCCTTTTCCAAAGGGGGAAAACTTTAAAACGACAGACTTTAATTTCTAGATTCCCGATGGGATCATTCGAGAATGACAAAAGAACCTGTAACATCCTACTAAATGTGTGTCGTCATTCTCGCGAAAGCGGGAATCCAGAGGTTAAAATTAATGGCGTCCTACCTGTGGTCAGTTCTTGTGAAGTCTACTATCGTATTCGAAGTTTTCAACTTTGAGGATTTTGACGGACTTCATCTCGGGGTGGGCAGGATTAATGAGGATATTAAACTCATGGGGTACAACCGCGGACGGCACCCGAAATAAAAGACTTTCCATGCTGGATACCCATTGTGTCCCGATGTCTGCTAAAGAAAAAGGAGCGGGATATCTGTTCCAGTCAGTTGGCAATTTAGCGGGATCAATTTCCTTGGGAATACCTGTGTCGGGGACACCGATCGAGACAATTTTGATTTCTGCCGGAAGGTATGGTAAGGAGACATGGACCAGATACTCCATCGCAGCAAGGGACCGATGTTCAGAAGTATATATCACCCCCGTATCTCTTCTATTCCATCGTCCTCCTATCAGTCTAGCCCCTCTCCCGGACAGGTCCCGGGCATGCTTGGCGAGAGAAATCCGATAAACCTCCCTCATGCATATACACCGTACTCAATCCGACCCAACTCTTCCATTACCATTTGAGCGCCGGTTTTAAGGCTGACCAAACCGCTGGGAACATTCCCTCCCAAGGCTTTACTTGGAGAATTAAACCAGGACATGAACTTTTCCCGGGACCCAAACACCTCAATGCCTCTTCCCACGAGAAACACCAGCTGAATAATGTGCTCCGAAACGGTAGGGTTGAACTTCTGTTTTCTGGAATACCTCTGAATCGTGCGAAGGGTAATGGGAAGCATACGCGCTACCTGATCCGGAGAAAAGTTCAAAAAACGCACAAAATTCATGAGGGATGCTTTGGAAATCCCCTCTTTACTCATTTCAATCACGTCCATGTTGGATTTAGGCTTTTTGTGAAAGACCTTTCTGAATATTTCCCCGGCTTGCTCATCACGCTCTTTGATTGTTAAGGGTTTCATTGAATACCTCTATTTTATTGAGAATGTATATATGACAACTGTCCAAATTATAAACCAATTTGTCATGACTGTCAACGACCCGGCATCGGTTAAATTTAAAAAAACAATGCGTTTTAGATCTTTAAGACAAAGGATGGACTACACCCCTGAAGCGGCACAAAAAAGGGTAGAATGTCTGACAGGTAAAGGCATAGAAAGGGGAAAAATACATTTTTCAAGGGAGGATATGGATTTTAAATAAAGACCTCCCTAAATTCAATTTCGGTATTACCGTCCCTTTTTCCTGGTTGTTGAAAGTTTATGAGAAGGCCCTCTTTAAAATTTAAAATTTTTAAATAATTTTTGAGTTGTTGCTCCTCGGGAATACCCATCTGACCCCCTACGGCTTTAAGCTCAACCACTAACCTTTCTTGCCCATTATGTATAACAAGATCAGGATACGCCTCACCGATACAGTGATCTTTATATTTCAACTCAATTACTTTTTGGCTCTCGTACTTTATTTTTTCAAGCCGAAACCCAACCTGCATTGCCTTATCGTAAACGATTTCAGGGTGCCCGGACCCTAAAGTCTTATAAACGTCCACGGCTATTTTTTGAACTTTTTTAATCATTGAATTACTTTTCATTTAAACACCACCAATGCTTCCTTTGTCTTTCCATTCCCATTTAGGACAACATTATTCCCTATTATTTACTTCTCTTAAAACTATTTCAATCATATAACTTGGTTCCACCCCACACGTTTAATCAGAATCTATACCCGACTTTTTTTTTATTTCAAGACCTGCCCCAATTAATCTATAGGAACGGAGCGTCTATCTTTTCTATTCCTCTCTCGCAAAAGCTCTGTTGAAATGTCTGTTGGATGGTACCTCTAAAAATTTTCGAATTTACGGTGGTCTAGGCCAAAATGTTCCCAACTCTTGCCTCAGTGCTCATTCTGTGGTATCTTAACGAGCATTGCGTAAGACCCTCTCTACTTTGGGGGCGGAGACCCCAATGATTAGGAGAGGACGCTTACGTTTTTTTTTACCCACTCCTCCCTTTTGGGGTGAAATCATAAAATTGAGAACATTATCAATTGGTTAGGTGGTGGGAGAAAGGCCGGGTTTTTTAATCTGATGAATGAACTTGTCTCTCCTTTTACAAAACGTGAAAGAGGTAACTTGATCTTAAAAACTGTGGTCACGAATATCCGAAATGTCATCACCAACACTGCAGGGATTGGCTATCACATTGTGATCCTTATCCTGAGTGCTGGGATTGCCTTGTCTTTACCGCTGGTAGCCCGGAGTTTCCTCGCTTACTGGGGCAGAGTGGAGAAGGAAAAGATTTCTCTTTTGTCCCTAGAAATAGGGGTGGCGGTTTTTCTGATTGTCTTCTTCAACTACATCCGCCGAAGTCTTCAGGACAGGGCCCTTGCCAAGATGGCAATCGGCGCGGGATTGGTATCTTTTTTTCCGAAGCGTGGACCTGGTGCACAGAGTCGAATTAGAAAATTAAAAGAAAAGCACGGTACCGGTAGAACTCTGTTGGTAATAGGATCAAGTGGCCACGGAACCTTTGTTGACCAGGTGGGAAATTTATCGACCGTGCTGGAAAAATGCCTGGGGGCCAAAATTCTCCTGGTGAATCCCTACAGCCAGGAAGGAATAAAACGCATACAAGCTATCGGGGATCCCGATCTCACCCTCGAAAACTATCGAGCAGAGGTCAGGCAAAGTATCGCATTGCTCAAGAGGCTTAAGGCGATCGGGAAAGTCGTCAGGCTTAAGCTTTATTCGGACCCCCCGCTCATAAAATTGGTTATTCTGGGCGACTACCTCTGGCTGCAGCATTACCATACTGATCTGGATATCCAGAGCATGCCTGAATATGTTATCCAGCACACCCTAAAAGGCCATGGCTTGTATACCCTGTGTTACCAATATTTTGTTCAGAGATGGGAAAATACCAGAATACCGGAATATGACCTTGATACCGATGAACTGGTGTATCGAAAAAGCACCGGCATCGAGATCAAAAGGGTAAGATTTGCGCCGGAGGAAGCGTCTGAGGGTTTCCGGCAAGACCAGGAGAAACCCAATCTCACTTCTGATGCAAACCTACCCAAATCGTCCAGACTCATCGATACTACGGCCCTTCAAGTGGAAACCTAAAGCGACCCGGCCCCCAAACTCAAAATTTCCAGGTTTGGAGCCCTCCACAAGACTATCAATGACTCCAGAACCAGCACCTATATTAACGGGTCAAATTCACGTTTTACCTCATTCTTCCAACCAATCGCCTCTAACTTCTTTCGGGAGTACCCTGAATTAAGACGCCTCAACCCATCGATTCAGCCCCTCCTGACCTGAACCTATTTTTCAGCTACCACTTTCGTACTTGAAGGAGACCTTTACTTTTGCCCGGTAGGTGTCGACCTTGCCGTCCTTCATCTGCATATCGAGTTCTACGACCTCGGCAACCCTTAAATCTCTAAGGTGTTTCGCCGCCCTCTCAACGGCCGTTTTAGCTGCCGCTTCCCACGATTCATTACTCGTTCCGACCAGCTCGATCACCTTGTAAACGCTATCCGGCATAACAACCTCCCTTTAATATGTGGATTTCAAAATAGGAATCGCAAAAATTGAAAGTTAAACTCAAACACCTTTTCTTTTTTTCAGCGATCCCACCCAATAGAAATTAAATCGATTATGATTGCACTTCCCTTTTGAAGCACCATAAGCAATAAAGCCCTATGCCTATTACCAAGAACAACGGCAGACCCACCAGTATGACTTTAATGAGCTCAACCCCGCTCGCGTAGAAGGCCTCTTCAACCGTAAATTGCTTTGGATAAAACGACTTTAAGTAATGAATCTCTTCCACCGAATGCCATGAGACAGAAGCGATCACAACCATACAAATACCAATCACGGATAAGATCAAACCGCGCCACCGCTGCTTCATCGTTTCGCCTCTTTCTATGCTCTCTACCCCTGACTTACCGCGTACTCCGCCTGCGGCGAATTACATCTTAAGCCTTATCCCCATATGATTGGGCATCTAAATCTTTTTTCTTTCCAATTCTGTAAGCATCAATAACCCCAAATATCCAACAAATAATTATAAATAACAAGAGGGAATTGATGATCTGGCTCCCCGAAGAGAGCGTTGCCTGGGTGGCTGCCTTTGATAGGGTGTTCATATCAATGATTCCACCTTCGGATATAATCTTTTCGACCATGGTTAATGCCTGTTGAATTGCTATTACGACAATGATTGCCATTCCGACAAAAACGGTTACCATCAAAATGATACCCCGCCTATACTGTTTTAGAACAGCCTGCCCAACGCCTGGAAATACCAAGCCTGATAAAAGCACTCCCTTTAATGCGTGATTCATGATTGCCTTGTTTAATCCCCTACTTACTCCTTGGGAATTATGAAAGTTGGTCAACTAAAGATTGGATCTCATTTCACCGGTCATGGCATATCATGAAACTGGGATACCGTTCCATCGAGAATGATATCCGAATACCGAAGGGGGTTCTTTAAACGAATCCCTTCAAAGGACCGGCACCGGCTTAGGGCTACATAGGTTTGCCCGTGTGCAAACGCACCGTACCCTAGATCGATAATAACGTTATCAAATGTCTTGCCTTGGCTTTTATGGATAGTGATCGCCCAAGCAAGCTTGATCGGATACTGTTTGAAGGAACCGGTAACCTTGGGCTCAATCCGGCCTTCTCCCCTGTTATATTCATACTCAAATTTTTCCCACTCTGATGGCTCAACGGTACAAAGGGAATCACCTACCAATACGGTAATTGAATCTTGTGAAAGCTTTTGAATCACCCCAAGACTCCCGTTGACCCACCGTTTAGTGGGATCGTTCTTGACCATCATCACCTGGGCCCCCGGTTTTAACTTCAACCGTTCTTCCGTTGGGTAAGAGTGCTTATCATAATTGCCGGTCACCACGGCATCAAAAGCATAATCTTTCGACCCTAAGGAATCCAAATGTTTTAAATTGATGTCCAACGCTCGTCGATTGGTGCTGGTAAGCGTAATCGTCAGTTCCCCCTTTTCAAAGCCGAGGGTTGGATCGCACCGTTGATTGAGATCGAGTAAATCAGACTCACCGAGATCATTATTGCGGACTTTATTTAACAGCTCGATAAACCTGGAATCTTTCTGGCGAAACACTTTCCCCAGCTCAATCACTTCAAATTTATTCTCTTTGAACGCCTTGGAATCAAAGAAGTACGGGCTTTCATAGGTGTCGTTGAGATACGCCTGTAACTCCGCCTCAACAATGGGTGGAAGCTGATAAAGATCACCGATACAGATTACTTGTACACCCCCAAAGGGCTCGTTTGGCCGTAAACGGTTTAATCTCAGAGAGTGATCAATGGCATCCATGACGTCTGCCCGCACCATTGACACCTCATCGATGACAATGGTGTCTAATGCGGCAAATAGCTTTTTCTTGCCGCGAACCCTCCTCACTTCTTTTTCAGTTATGAGACGCGGAGGAAACCGAAAGAAAGAGTGGATTGTTGAACCGCCAACATTAATGGCGGCCACGCCTGTGGGAGCCAACACAACGATTTCCCGCTTTGTATTTTCTTTAAAATATTGAAGAAGCGTGGATTTACCGGTCCCGGCCTTCCCGGTAATGTAGATATGCCGTCTCGTGTGTTCCATCAAGCTGAACGCATGTTCAACATCCGGGGTGATTTCAAAATCTTCGGGTATAACCACAGCCTGTTGAGAGAATTTTTTATTTTTTGCTTTCATTTTTGCCTCTGCTTATCACTTACCACTGGCTATTTCCCTCCTAACAATTGTGGTTACCATCGCCTTGGGTGTGGTCTGGCCGCGAAATTCGTCGAATTCAAATTCGATGGCATCGCCTACCTGCAGGCTGTTAAATTTAAGGCCCTCCAGATGGGTCTTGTGAAAGAAAAATTCCCGACCATCTTCGGCCAGAATGAATCCCGAACCCTTCCTAGCTTCTATCTTCTTGATCGTGCCCTTTAATTTCATACCGTCCCTATCGGAATCAGGCGATCGGGGTAAAGGTCCAGGAAACCCGGGTTCGGCCTGAACCTATTAATCCATACAAATTGGAACAGAAACTTTTGCTTATGAAACCGGTGGGTATTGCGCCAAACACCACGGGGGGTATAACGTCGATTTCCTCTATTAATGTATCCTCGAAATACTTTTTTAAAAATCGAGCACGTCATTCCCGCGCCAGCGGAAATCCGGAAACCAAAAACGCTTCATTATTTACTCTTTCTATAAATATTTCAATTCATTCCTTTGGTCCGATCCAAGTCCCTCCCGCGATTTACTTATTTAAGTGTGGATAACTAATTTTTTAACTTTCAAAAAGAATAAAAGGAGATCTAAAAGGGAAAACTTGCATTGAACTCTTTTTTTTTTCCAAAACCTTCCACAAACTCCTCTCCACGGTCTTTTGAATGAAAAATGAGACAAAAAGGCATAGTCTGGGGTTCCTTTATTGGTGTAAGGGAAGGTTTTCTTTGAAGTTGGGCCTCGCATCTAAAGGAAATACCTCTTTGATTCCCAAAAAACTCTTTAGAAAAAAGGAAGTCAAAATGAAAAAATCTTACTTTATCATTTTATATGTTCTTATTTTTTCAGCTTCTCCAAGTAAGGCTGGGTTTTTAGATAACATTATGGAAAACCTTGATCTTTCGTCGCAGCAGGGACTTGAGGACAAGACAGTGATCTCAGGCCTTAAAGAAGCCCTTTCCTTAGGCACTGATAAGGCTGTAAAAAAGGTTTCAAGCATTGACGGATACTTGGCAAATCAAGCCATAAAAATACCTATGCCTGAAAAAATTCAGAAAGTGGCAGACGTTCTTGCTACGGTGGGCTTTCAAGAACAAGTTGATAATTTCATAATCAGTATGAACCGGGCGGCTGAAAAGTCTGCACCTCAAGCAACATCGTACTTTGTAAATGCATTAAAGGAAATGACCTTCGAAGATGCCAAAGAGATATTAAACGGAGGGAACACAGCAGCCACGGATTATTTCAAGTTAAAAAAATGGGATAAACTTTATAATGCCTTCAGACCTGCTGTTTCATCGAGTATGAACGACATCGGTGTAACTCGTTTTTATAAAGATATGATGGATAAATATACATCATTGCCTTTTGTTAAGGAAGAAACCCTTGACCTCGACAACTATGTAACCAATAAATCACTGGATGGGCTTTTTTATATGATAGCCCGTGAGGAGGAAAAGATAAGAACTGATCCTCCCGCACGGGTTACTGATCTTTTAAAAAAAGTATTTCAAAAATAGTCGGTAGAACTTGATGTAAACCAATAAAGATTTTTTATCCCTCTGCCGTTTCTCCCTTAGGAGGATTAAACCTCCTCTTGACTCTTCATATCTCCCTTTTTATACCCTTCACGTCTTTCCCAAAGCCCCCTATTTTTCAGAAGACTTTAAACAAAAAGCAAATTGTACCTTTTCTTTATTTATGTGTAATCCCAAAATGATAATGTCCTATTTGCCCAAAATAGAAATGTCCTATTGGCTGATAGAATGCCCTGACATGGAAGGAGGGCAGAATGGCCAGAGAGGACATGCTGAAGATGAGTGTGAAGGAACTTCCAAGGGTGCA
>DASWJH010000045.1:10000-17888 GCA_036397255.1 Nitrospiria bacterium | reverse complement strand
TCCGGAAGATGGAATACTTCCGGCTTTCTGGAAAAAATCGCTCCTACATCAAGGGGCAGAAGTACACGCTCTTATCGAACCGGGAGAACCTGACCTTAGATGGTCGAAGGGCGCTCAAGAAACTCCTGGGCGCCAACAAACGTCTGAATACGGCGTACCTGCTGAAAGAGACCTTCGGGCAGCTCTGGAGCTACCAGAGCGAGGGATGGGCGCGGCGGTTCTTCGACCACTGGAGGGCATCGCTCAAATGGCAGAGGCTTGCTCCCTATGAGAAGTTCGCCGAGATGATCGAGCGGCACTGGGAGGGCATTGCGGCCTACAGCAGACCGGAGAACAAGGTCTCTCTGGGATTTGTGGAAGGACTCAACAACAAGATCCGAGTCATCCAGAGGAGGGCATACGGCTTACGGGATGAAGAATACCTTCGGCTAAAAATCCTGACCTGTATGCTCAATGAGATATGAATCTACCCACTCGATTTCACGAAGACCCATAAATAAGAAAGGAAGAAGGGGAATGGAATCGAATTATTCCGGGAGTTTTTATTAGGATGGAAAAAATGAACTTTACAATTCTTTTAAATTTATGAAAATTTAAAAGAATTTGTACTCATTCCTTCCGAAAAAACTCAACATAAAAACGGGTTTGGCCCAAAGGTTCCACCTGGTGGGGAACCTCTGGTAAAACCACTCCGATAACACTCGAATTCAGGACCATTTCTTGATCCAGCGGCTCAAGGATTGAATATTTTAGTTTTCCCTCCATCACATGAATTTTTCCCCAAACACCTGGACTGATGAAATGCCTTGACCTTAACCCATTTGGAAGGGTGTTCTCCTCAAAGTCCGGAGTCCGCTTAAAAGCCAAAAGGCCATCAGGAAACTCCACCCGGTCATATTTGAGGCAATTTAATTCTCTCCTAATTTTGATTTTCGCCCTTCTTCAGTCTGTACCCACTGTCTGTTTATAAAAGGGGGTTTATGGCGAACATGTTGTCCATGGCAGCAAGTTAAATCCGCTACCCAATCCCCTTCCGAATCTATATGGTACCCGATGATTTTACGGTTCATTTTATTTTTTTATAAAAGGGGGATTTTACCAATTAATTAAAGAAGTTTCCATTCATTAAAAGTAGCCGCTTGACCATAATATAGCCCGTTTTTATCCAATAGGTTCCATACGATGGCCTTATTCATAAAAAACCTTTTTCCACTTTTAGAAATCCTAATCCCAGAATAATGATCCATAAAGCCTTTGGTTGACACTTCATTAAGTAATCTCGCGCGTTCTTCTCGGTCCAGGGCTTCGGCTGATAAACGGGAAGGAAGGGAAACAAATTCTTCCCAACCCATTTCAAATAAATTGAGCGCGGTTTGATTAGCGTAATTGAAAATTGGATCTTTAGAAGTATCATGGGAAACCACGGCAAAGGGTGCGTGAAATATATTCTTTGCTGCTTCCTTATCACCTAACCCGGGATCAACCAGATCTTTACGGGTTAAACTAAGAAAATAATTACGGAGTAAATTTACATGATCCATCAGGTAGGAATTGTCTGTATCTGGATATGGAAATGACGCCAAATTTAATTTTTCCTGTAAAAATTCAATTTTAAACCTTAATTTCCCTCGGTTATCTAATGATGCTTTTTCCTATAATATTTCAACCCTTTTTCTAAGGGTAAAAATGCCAACCAATGTAATTAGGGAAAAACAAGCCCCTGCATAAAAGGTAACGGGAGGCCCAAACTGGTCCCATAACCACCCGGCGATGACACTAGCCACCAGAATGGCAATTCCTGTAACCAAACCGTAAATACCAAAAGCGGTCCCCCTATTTTTTTCCCCCGATGTATCTGCGACCAGGGCAGCAAATAAACCCTGGGTTAAAGCCATGTGTAATCCCCATAGAGCGGAACCCAGGGAAACGTAGATTATATCCGTTGCCATTGCTAAAACAAAATCAGAAATGATCAAAACCAACAAACCCACACTAAGCAAACCGGTTCGCCCTATCCGGTCCGAAAGACGTCCAATAGGGTAGGCTCCGATGGCATACACCAAACTCATGATCACCAGCATAATCGGGACCATACTTGCAGAGGCACCAATATCCTTTGCCCTTAACAGCAAAAATGCTTCACTAAAACGAGCCAAGGTAAAAACGATTCCTAAACCAATGACGATCCAAAAGGAAATCCCCAATCCCGAAATATTTCCTTTCCAAAATTTTTTCCATTCAAATTTAAACGGGGGAGTTTCCGGTTCATGGACAAAAATAACTAAAATGGTAACCGCAATAATTCCAGGAATAACCGCCAGCCAAAATATTAAACGGAAATCGTTTGAGGTTAAAATCATCAAGGCAACGGCTATGAGTGGCCCTAAAACCGCCCCAAGGGAGTCCAGGGACTGTCTAAGGCCATAGGCCGACCCCCTCTGATGGGAAGGGGTAAAATCCGCAATCAAGGCATCCCGAGGAGCCCCTCTTAGCCCCTTTCCGATTCGATCGAGGGACCGGGCGGTAAAAACGGCCCCAACCCCGGTGGCCACCGCAAATAAGGGTTTGGTCAAAGTTCCCATCAGGTAACCGCTAACGATAATGATCTTACGTTTACCGAGCCTGTCACTCAATGTTCCGGAAAATACCCGAATGATTAATGCCAAACCCTCTCCAAAGCCTTCTATGAAGCCCACTGTCATGGCATTTGCACCAATTACAGAAACTAGAAACACCGGTAATAGTCCGTGAACCATTTCAGAAGAAATATCCATAAACATACTGACAAAACCGAGAATCCAAATACTTTTAGGCAGTTTTTGTTTTGAAGGCATTTTTTTAAAAATAGAAAAGGGAGAAAGGTGGGACCGATCTTTTGAAATAAATTAAGTGCCTTTTTAAGAAAATAGGATTTCTCCTGAATTCCCAAATTTCAAAATTAATAAACAACACCCCGGGGAGCAAAGGCTTTGTAGGATAAACTCTCTTCCCCATTTAGAAAGTAAAGATTGAGGTTTCCCTCTTTGCTTTGGTAATTCCAAACCTCTAAAGGGGCTCCATTTTGGATTTGATCCCAAAATTCTTCCTCAGGACCAAAAATTGGGCCAACAGGTTTTGGAAACTTCTTAATTTTAACCAGTTCCCCAAAAAATTCTTTAATGGTCTGTTTGTTTTGACCGACTTTAACTTTTTCAAAAAAGTTTGGTTGAGTGGCACAGGAAAAAGAAATTATGATTGGGAAAATCAAATATAAGCGAATCCCCATCTCATTGACCCTTAACTTAATCCTTCAATCCAGAAAAGTCCATAATCCTATTATCTTATATTTCCAAGTACTCAGATCGGATAACTGACAAAAGTAAACAGACAACCTATTTTTATCGTTGTTAGAAATAATTTAATTTCCCTTAACTGTTTGTAGCTGATCACTGAAGGCTGACAACTTTTTACTTTTTTAATGCTTTCCCTTCCCGCTCTCAACGATCCGGTCCATTACGGCAAAAAGAACCCCCGAGACCACAAACGTAAGATGGATTCCAACTTTCCATGCCAGCTATTCTGTCGTGAGCAAATGAACATTGATAAAACCTTTTAACAGTTCAACAGCCGTTATTGCAACAATGGCGCCGATTAATTTAATTTTTAAATCAGAGAAGCTTACCTTTCCCATCCAGGCTGGGCGGTCCACATGGTCACCCGTATCAATTTTGGACACAAAATTTTAATTTCCGCTTAACATGATGATTAAAAGGAGGCTGGCGATTAAGGCCATATCCACCAACGTCAAAATGCTGATGATGGTGTCCTGTTCTCCCCCTATGAATAACCCTAAAAAGAGGGTTAATAACTCTTTACTGAATTTAACCAGCAAGGCAATTATGTCCACCGAAAGCCCGATAAAGAATGGGGCTAAAAGCCACCGGCTTTGAAATATTAACGATTCAAGGGTTTTTTCTACAATGTTCATTTATTAATCCTTCTCCTTTTATTGGTTCTGATAACTGCTCCACGCCCCACTTTAGTGAAGCAATTTCTAATGCAACCAGAAATCCTATTTACAACAAACAGAATTGTCAAATAAATTGGGAAGAGAAAATGGCTTGGCACTCAGGCGGAAATTGGGAAAAACTTTTTTGGAAAATAACGGATAAATTTTTCCAATAAAAGATAAATCTGTTAAGTACCTTAACCCTTCAATAAAATAAATATATTCAAAATTTTATTAGGGAAATTTACTATTGACCCATGGGAAATGTCTTTTTATACCCAACTTACTTAAACCCAATTCCATTCAACCCCTCTTAATGATTTTCTCGGTTTTTAGACTTTCTTGCCCAAGGGCTATGCTTTTACCAATTCCTTAATCCTGAAGGGTAACGGAAATGAGACATCCATCATTCTTGGAATTTTTGAAATAACTGAGAATAATTTTCGATTAAACCACAATCTAAAAAAAAGGGAGATTCCTTATCCGAAATTAATCTTGTAAAAAAATTATCCCCCCTCATCAACCAGTCCCAATGTTAACCCTTCTTTGATTAAAAGGTTTTTGCAGTATTCCAACTGGCCGGACAAAACATAAAAAAAAGCCCCATTATATTCGGTTGGAAATAAAAAAAAGTTTAATTTTTTATAAGGCTCAATGGCAACAGCATAATCTACCCCCCTCCGGTCAAAAACCGCTTCCACCTTTTTGGCCTCTGATAATTTTCCAGCAATGTAAATACGGGAAACCTCTTTCCCGGAAAATTCTTCAAGTGTGAGTCTGGACATAATTTTTTGAATTTAAATGGGTTATACCGGATAATTTGATAATTATGATAATAAATCGTTTTAAAAAACAAGAGGGGAATTATAAGGCAGGGGAAATAAATTCTTCTGAATCCTCTATATCATAGGGTTCAAATTTCAATAATTCACCGAATTGAAAATTGCAGCTTCCCTCTCTCCCATTAATCTTACATAAACCCCTCCCATGGGCATAGCCATTTTCAAATGGGCCATGGTACTCATCACCCGTGGGCCAAAATACTTTTCCCTCCCCGTTTTGGCGGCCATTTTGGAATTCACCGATATACTTTTCTCCGCTCGGATGAACGAACTCCCCCACACCATCCCGGTATCCATTTTTAAACTCCCCATCATAATATACGCCATCCTCAAAGTTGAATTTCCCTTTTCCATGAAATTTTCCTTCTTTAAATTCACCTATATAAAACCCTAAACCTTTTTCTTCCCATTTTCCCTGACCCTCAGGATGCCCTTTTCTAAATTCCCCGGTAAACTTATCCCCATTCTTTGATAGAAGGGATCCCTTCCCTTCTCTCATACCCTCCCGATAATTGCCCTTGAAGACCTCTCCGTTTCGATGATAAAAAATTCCTTGTCCACTAAAAAGACCATTTTTAAAGGACCCAACATAACGATCCCCATCTTTCCATACAATTTCACCTTTTCCATGGAACAAACCTTCTTTAAAAGACCCTTTGTAAATGGAGTTATCCGGAAGTTTCGCAGTACCGTATCCATTTTTAATATGGGTCGTTGTTACCTGGCAGGCAAAAAAGGCAAAACAATAGGAGAAAAAAAACAAAAAAGAAAGAATCCTTTTTGTTTTTAATAAAACCAAAGGGGAACATGTCATTAGAGAATTTTTAAAAATTAACCTGGTTTCCTTCATGAAAAAACACAGACCTCTATTATGATAACCATTTTTGGATTTGATGCAAGGTTATCCCCATACGGTTTTCTCCATAATCCTTAAAGCCATTTTAAGTTTTTTTTATTTGGAAAACTGATCCACAAAATACTGTCGGAGCCAACCGGGTTCCGGAAGTTCCATCATTTTTACAACTTCTTTTGCCCCCAGAATTAAAGCGGCCCCTCCAGGGGGAACCACCCCCCATGGTTTTAATATTTCCCCCCACTGAGGGTTATCAAGGGGTAAGGTAGCCAAAAACTGAGAATGAAGACTTTCTTGAATGGGTTGTTTGGAAAGATCTTGTTCAATGTAAAGGGGTTTTACCCCTTTTTTCCTGGCTTTGGAGGGATGGGTCTGGCGTTCATACCACTCTTCATCCTGGATGAGAAGAAGTGTACAGATTTCGGGACGATGGTTTAACAAATTAAAAACCACCCCCGTTCCCTTTAAAATGGCAGACCCATTCTTTAAAAATTTCTGAAGGAAAATTAGATTGGGGTGGGTATAAAAATAATCAGGATTTAATTTGTCATCCTGTTCATGGGCTTCGGGATAATGAAACAGCTCTTCTAAATATTCCCTAAAGATATTGTGGGTAATGCTCCATTCCCCCTCCAGGCTCTCCTTTGAGGTTCCCGTCACAGGCTTGAAAATCAAGGAAGGCACTGCGTGGGTTAACCCCTTGTGTCTTTTTTTTCTTTTTGGCAACACATCCCATAAAACCCAGAGTTTCCCTTTTCTTTGATAAACGACCAAGGTAGATACGGCAATCACCGCATCAACTCCCCCTCCTGATCGAAGACACTCCCCCGGGGTATTAAAACCTTCTAAAACCCTTTTCCGTGCTGGAAGGTGATCAATGGAAATTTCGGTTTGAAATTCCCTAAGAGCCGACAAACATTCCAACTCAAGATAACCCGCTGAGGAAACCATATCAAAAAAAGAGCCCACATAAGCGTTAACCTGACTAGCTTTTCCCTTGCTGTCTAATTTTAAAGAATGAAGGGAGTAGGTATTTCCATTCCATATATTCGTCCCCCGTTTTTGAAGGGAGGTCATTAGGCCTTTTTCCAGGAGAATTTTTTGTGGAGGGGTGGGTTTTACACTCCCTAAAAGATCATCTACCCGTTCTTTTGCCTGTAAACTTAAATCCATCACCCCAATTGGAAATGGCATCTCAGGGCCTGAAAGAATATTCTCGTCATAATAAATTTCGGAGAGGAATTTAAAAAGATTAAGTCTTTGTTTAGCTTTATCTCCTTTTATATTGAATAAATTATTATTTTTATATGGAAGCAATGCGTACAAATCCCGAACCGTAAACCCTTTTTCAATCAGCTTTTGAATTTTATGGATAGGGTTCATAGGGCTTCACTTTGCAGATTAGCGTAAGGTTATGTTTTTTCTGGTCCTACGGGAAGGGGGTGTTTTATATTCCTTCGGGCAGCAAAAATTGCCGCAGTTGCCAATCCAATCACCAGACTAAATAACACAATCCCAAAAAGCTGCGTGGTATGGGTTAACGTTTGAGGAACAACCATATCGAAAAAAGGTTTCATCATATCAAAACCCTTCTCCGGATCAGAACGGAAAGAACGAATCGCACTTAATAAAACCACGACCATTGAGGAAAAAACAAAACCAATGGTTCCTCCCATAAAAGCCCGACCCACTAGGGCCTTTTTACCAAGGGGTTTGTATTCTCTCTTCGCCTCAGGGGGAAAGATTGGATCCCGGACCCCCAAGGGAGAAAACCGCTGAAGCATCATCATTCCGGGAATACCAATGGCCATGGTAACGAGGAAAAAATTTCGCCACCCTATGGCATCCACCATTACACCCGTAACCGGCCCGGCAAGAATCCTGGGTAGGGCAAATAAACTGGAAAATAACGCATATTGGGTTGCTGAAAACTGCTTTTGAGTCATTCTTAATAAAAGGACACTGAAAGCACCGGTGCCCATCCCCGTAGTCAGACTTTCAAAACCCATGGCGGTATACATCAACGGACGGTTAACTCCAATTTCCGCAATAAACACATATCCAAAATTTGACAGAATTTGCAAAGCTCCAAAAACCCATAAACAATTACCCAAACCCCAAGCAGTTGTCATTGCACCCCCCAGGAAAGTCCCCCCAAGGGTGGCAAAAAGTCCTATGGTGGCGGTTGCAACACCCACATCAAAA
>DASWJH010000045.1:0-5000 GCA_036397255.1 Nitrospiria bacterium | reverse complement strand
CAATCTGAACTTAGGGACCGTTTAAGAGATTAGCTTCACCTTACGGTTTTGCGACTCGTTGTCGGCCCCATTGTAGCACGTGTGTAGCCCAGGACATAAGGGCCATGATGACTTGACGTCGTCCTCACCTTCCTCCCCGTTAGCCGGGGCAGTTCCCTCAGAGTTCCCAGCATTACCTGTTGGCAACAGAGGGTGAGGGTTGCGCTCGTTGCGGGACTTAACCCAACACCTCACGGCACGAGCTGACGACAGCCATGCAGCACCTGCACTGGCTCCCATTGCTGGGTCGTTCCCCTTTCGGCTCACTACCACCAGCATGTCAAGCCCTGGTAAGGTTCTTCGCGTTGCGTCGAATTAAACCACATGCTCCACCGCTTGTGCGGGCCCCCGTCAATTCCTTTGAGTTTCAACCTTGCGGCCGTACTCCCCAGGCGGGGCACTTACTCCGTTAGGTGCGGCACCGGAGGGGTCGATACCTCCGACACTTAGTGCCCATCGTTTAGGGCGTGGACTACCAGGGTATCTAATCCTGTTTGCTCCCCACGCTTTCGCGTCTCAGCGTCAGTTACAGGCCAGAGAGCCGCCTTCGCCACCGGTGTTCCTTCCAATATCTACGCATTTCACCGCTACACTGGAAATTCCACTCTCCTCTCCTATACTCTAGTTGAGCAGTTTCAGAAGCAATTCCATGGTTAAGCCATAGGATTTCACAACTGACTTGCTCAACCGCCTACACGCTCTTTACGCCCAGTAAATCCGAACAACGCTTGCCACCTCTGTCTTACCGCGGCTGCTGGCACAGAGTTAGCCGTGGCTTCTTTTGTTGGTACCGTCCACCCTTGATCTTATTCATACCAAAGGTTTCTTCCCAACCGAAAGAGGTTTACAACCCGAAGGCCTTCATCCCTCACGCGGCGTTGCTGCGTCAGGCTTTCGCCCATTGCGCAAGATTCCTCACTGCTGCCTCCCGTAGGAGTCTGGCCCGTGTGTCAGTGCCAGTGTGGCTGATCGTCCTCTAAGACCAGCTACCCATCGTCGCCTTGGTAGGCCATTACCCTACCAACTAGCTAATGGGACATGAGCCCCTCTTCGAGTGATAGCTTGCAAGCAGAGGCCATCTTTAAAAGGGAATGGCTTTCGCCCCCCCTTTTTCATCCAGTATTAGCCCTCCTTTCGGAAGGTTATTCCAGTCTCGAAGGCAGATTACCCATGCATTACTCACCCGTGCGCCACTTTACCGCTCCGTATTGCTACGAAGTTTCTCGTTCGACTTGCATGTGTTAAGCACGCCGCCAGCGTTCGTTCTGAGCCAGGATCAAACTCTCCATTAAATTCGAGATTTTGAACCTTTTTAAAGGTGTAACACTTTAATTGACTTGAAGCCCACCTGCTCTTCAATACACTCTATTTAGTTTTCAAAGACCAAAGACAGAGTTTTATTGAACCAAAACCCTTTCTTAATTTGAAAAAACAGTAACTTCTATCACGTCTACAAAGCATTGTCAAGAATAATCTACTTTTTTTTGAAAAAAATATCAAAACCCTTATGGGGCCTTATTTCATTGACAAAGAACGGTTTGAAAAACAGTCTAGGAGGATTTGTTACGCAACTTTAAAACAACCGCTTGGAGGTAACTTGTCATCCACTACCCGATTTCGACTTTGCAGTTGTAATAGGAGATAGTCCCTTTTGTAACATGGGCCAAAACCCAAGTCAAGCATTTTCCTAGGGTTCATTACTACTTTAAAGGTTTTTTTTATTGAGGCTTTTCCGGAGACGTTAGATTGGTTTTTTCAAAAGTAATATCCTGAAATGCAAACATATATTCATGCTCGAGATTTCTAAAAAACCACTGGTTTTTAAAATCAAAACCAATTAATCCCGCCATTGAGTCAAAATCCAACATCCATCCCTCTGGACTGTCCCTGAAAAAATAAGGGGGACTCTCGCCCCCTTCGCTTGAAAATCGAATTACTGAAAACGACCCCTGGGTGTAGATTTTTTTTCGTGGCCAAACCTCTTTTAATCGGAACAGTTCATTTTTCTGTTGCCCATCCGTTACCAACTGATTTTTAAAAAAGTTCCTGGTGTCGGGTGTATACAATTTCAAATTGGGATCTTTAATTTTTATTTTCAGCACTTCCATATACTTTTCCAAAACCATAGCCGGCCCAGATTGAGGACCAAATTGAGAGGGGTCACGAACAGGTTTAACTTCCTGCAATCCCTCCCCTATTTGCACGGAAGTTCTTGCTCCTGCCCCACCAGAAAACCCTTTTACATTCGGATTCTCCTTCTCGGGAATATAGTCCGACTGCCGAATGTCACCCATTGCCCTTCCCACCAAAAGCTCAACGGTGGCTTCAATCCCTTCTCCCACCCTCCCCGCTTGAAAAAAAGGAACCATCTGAGACCTTTCAATGGCTCCTACAAACCCATCCGGGAAAATAGGTTCAAGTTCATATCCCACCTCCATCCGGACCTCATGGCCTTTGGGATCAATCACCAGTAATAACCCTTTGGCCCCTCGGGTTTCGCTTCCCAATGCATAATCTTTAAATAAGTAAATGGAAGCCTCATTAATATCAGAAGGACTCTCTGCAAGTGTGGTCACCTGAAGGTGGATATCCCATTCTTCTAGAAGTTTTTGATAGTAACTGGCTAAACGTTTTTTATTCTCCCCCGTTAAGATTCCCGCGTGATCCTGAACAAAGGGAATGGGGTTTTCGGGTTGTGGGGTTTGGGTACAGCCGAGGGTTATAAATAGTAAGAACGATAAAAGTATAAACGGTTTAAGTTGTTCAAAACTGAAATTAACCATCGAGAAACCGATCTTTTATATCCTCAGTGGGAACTAAACAGGTTTGTCTCCGACCAAAAAAACGGAAACGGTTTTTTGCCACAAATTCATAGACCCAGTCGCGAATCGGTTTGGGGATTATAATAAAAGAATACAATAAGGACCACCCACCTGGCATCTCTTTTATAATCTTTAAGACGGCGGTGGATTTTGTGAAATGGCCTTCATGGGTGACCAAAACAAAAGTGGTAAAATCTTTTTGGGGAAGGCCAAAATCCGCTAAAAGTTTTTGACCCAATGGGGACTGCATCAAAGCCAATTTAAAATGTTTTTGTTTGTCTCTCTTGATTAAAAAGATTGTGGTCCCGGTGCACAGATTACAAACACCATCAAAAAGAATCAAGGGAGTTAGAAAATTTTCATTGGTCATTTAGAGTTTTGTTATAGCAAAACAAGCAAAAACATCCCTAACCCTGAAGCAGTTTTTCGTCATCCTTATACTTGGTACGCCTCGCTTCCCCTTCAATAAAAACCCTTTTCACTTGAGGAGTGGATTTTTTAATCATCCGGTCTATTCGCGCAACCGTACCTTCAATTTCCGCCGCCGAAGCGGAATCAATAAAGTCTACGCTTAGGTTGACCAGAATGTAATCCGGCCCTATGTGCATGGTGAGAACCTCATTTATATGTTCAACTACCGCGTAAGACTCCAAAATTCTACGAATTTCCTCTACCACTTTTTTATTTGCACTCTCCCCAATCAATAAACCCTTTGTTTCATAGGCGAGCCAGATTGCGGTTCCGCCAAGAATCAGTCCAATAATAATGGATGCCATTCCATCAAAATAAAGAATTCCCGTCATCTGGCTCAGAAATATTCCAAGGCCAGCCACAATGAGGCCCAGCATGGCAGCGGAATCTTCAAAAAGAACCACAAACATGGAAGGGTCTTTTCCCCTTTGGACCGCCTCAATATATCCCCACTTTCCTTTTGTCCGCGAGAATTCTCTGAAAGCAAAATACCACGCGGCTCCTTCAAACAGCATTGCCAGAGCCAAAACCATATAATTGATGGAGGGGCTTTCAATAGGATTTGGAACTAAAATATGCTGGACTCCCTCATAAATGGAAACCCCTGAACCCACAGCAAAGATAAGAATTGCCACTACAAAGCTCCAAAAGTAAATCTCTTTTCCATGGCCGAAAGGGAACTGTTCATCCGGGGGCTTCTTTGATTGGCGAATTCCGTAGAGCAGCAAGACCTGATTTCCGGTATCCACCACGGAATGAATTCCCTCAGAGAGCATGGCGGAACTTCCGGTAACTGCAGCGGCAAAAAACTTTGTTATAGCAATTAGGGAATTCCCAATCAGCGCAGCATAAATGACTTTTTTTGAAGCTGAGGAGGACATGTAGTTGATACAGGATATGTTTAAGGAGGGGTAAATTTCAAGGGGAAAAGATGGGATCTTAGGGTGTTGCCAATTCGAGCCCCGAAAGGTCGAGAAATTTGGTTTTTTATTTAAAATTCATTTTGGCTTAACCTCAAACTTCATTCCTTTTTTAATTCAATGGGGGACCAAATCCTTTCCTTAAAATCATGATAATTTCCATTTTTTTTACTATTTCATGAAATTCATTATCATTTGTTTTATAAGCACGCTTATATCCACTAAAAGGATCAACTTCCCAACCAATTGTTCCAGAAAGGGAAGTCAAATCCTTTCGGTTGTAAAATATTGTAGAAGGCATCCCCTGGTTTTAATTTTTAAACTAATTTGATATTTTTCAGCTTTTGGGCACATCTTTATCTCTTCTGATAATCTCTTTATTCATGCTTCCGCAGCTAATTCCGATGAGGAAAATTCTCCAAGATCCGCTCTTACAACCTTTGAATAATTTTTGGACCATGAAAAACTAAAAAAAGAAAAAAACCTACAATTGAAAGAATAAATAACTTTTTTAAAACTTCTCCTCTAATAAACTCTACCATCTCTGTCCGCATTGATTGCTTTTATGGTTCTTGAAACAAAAAATAACAGGAATTCTATATTTAAATACACTACTGTCCCAACGTTATACAAATAAATTCAATTGGTTATCGTCATCAATGGTTTCATCTTCGTAATCAATCGAAGAAAGCGCTTGTAATATTGGGGTTTTTTCGAACAGCGACACACTCAAAATTTGTAGAATTGT
>DASWJH010000044.1 GCA_036397255.1 Nitrospiria bacterium | reverse complement strand
ACGGACATGGATGCCTCTCTTGCATATACCATGACTTCCATATCGATGGACCCTCTAACTCTTCGATGGATGAATAATTCCGCACGGATCACATTCGCCAATGTGCTATCCCTAACTTAATGGTTTGCCGGACAGGCTCTTAAGGGTTTTTGTTCCCCATCCCACCCAAACCCTTTTGACCCTTTATCCCTGGTTGCCTATTGACTATTATGGACCATCTTTGGTTTAATCTTTTGTATCATTTTTGAATTTTTTTGAAAAACTCATAATGAAAAACGCGGGGGTTTGAAGATGACAAAAAGGGTTCAAGAGATTTTAAGTTATTATCAAAACGAAAGCCCAGGAACACGAACCAATCTGGTTCGCCTTCTCAACCATGGAACCCTAGCCGGGACTGGCAAATTGGTTATTTTACCCGTGGATCAGGGGTTTGAGCACGGCCCGGCAAGAAGTTTTGCATCTAACCCCAGCGGTTATGATCCTCATTACCATTTTCAACTGGGCATTGACGCAGGTTGCAATGCCTATGCGGCCCCTCTGGGGTTTTTAGAAGCCGGTGCCGCCGAATTCGCGGGACAAATTCCCCTTATTTTAAAACTGAACAATCATGACACCCTCTTGGATGAAAAAGATCCCATTTCTTCTCAAACCGGAAGCGTTCGAGATGCCCTTCGTCTGGGTTGTGTTGCGGTGGGTTATACCATTTATCCCAGCTCTTCCCGTATTTTGGAAATGTACCAGCAATTGAGGGAAATTGCAGAAGAAGCCAAGGCCAACGGTTTGGTCGTTGTGGTGTGGTCTTATCCCAGAGGATCCTGTTTGAGTAAACAAGGGGAAACCGCCATTGACGTCGTCTCCTATGCAGCACAAATCGCCGCCCAATTGGGAGCCCATATCATCAAGGTTAAACTCCCTTCAGACCATATTGAGCAGCCCGCAGCAAAAAAAGTTTACGACGCCGAAAAAATTCCAATCTCCAGCCCGGAAGATCGGGTTCGTCATGTGGTTCAAAGTGCATTTAATGGACGGCGAATCGTTATTTTTTCTGGTGGCGCAAAAGGGGGAGATGAACCCTTCTTCAATGATGTGCGTGCGATTCGGGACGGTGGCGGTTATGGGTCCATTATTGGGCGAAATTCTTTCCAACGCTCTAAACCGGAGGCTCTTAAGTTTCTCAGTACGGTAATCAAGATCTACTCAGGGCAACAACCCTAAGTAATTGCTTGATCTACAATTTTACAAGGTCTCCCGGAAAGTGACCCATTTTCAAAACGCTTCGTTTTTCTATTATTAAAGAAACTCTTCAAATCTACCCTCCTGATCCCTTCTTGAGTGAGATTAAAAGATGAATCCTTTCGCAAAATTTTCCATGATGAGCGAGTTGAGCGACACCATTAAGGGATGTCTTCAGGTTCAAAACGGTCAGGTTAGCTTTCTGGATCAAGGAAAAGCGACCGGAACCCTCACAGACCGCTTGGTTTATAATTCTGTTTTCCATCCTGACACACAAATTAAAGCAACATCACGTTGGTTGATCAAAGCCATGGCCCGAGCCTCCCAAATTTTCCCTGCGTCCATTAGTGGAATTTTTGAATTCTCCAAACACCAGGGAGCCAGGAATTTAACCCTCCCTGTCTTCCAAATAACGGCCTTTTCCTACACCATGGCGAGATCCATTTTCCGGGCGGCAAGAGAAAATAATGCATGCGCTTTTATCTTTGAAATTGACTCAAACCAAATATTCCACGGCAATCAAACCTCTGGTGAATTTTCAACTATCGTTTCAGCCGCAGCCATCCGGGAGAAATACAAAGGCCCTATTTTTATTCAAGGAGACTATATTTCATTTCATGGGGAAGACTATCAACAAAACCCCACCCAGGAAAAATCACGCTTAAAAAATTTAATAAACGAAGCCATTAAATCTGGACTATATAATCTTTGGATGGATTCATCAGAGGACATTCTTCCCCGGGGGGTTGGAGGAGAGAAAAACCAAAATTTAAAAGCACCCCTTTTCGCTGAATTAACCGACTCCGTGAGGATACTTGAACCCAAGGGAATAGACATTTCTCTTGGTTGTCAAATAAATCCTTTCCAAGAATCCGGTTTCAAGAAGAAGGATATTAGGGAATTCATGGAACAATACCAGGCGAAGCTCCAGTCCCTCAATCCTGGGGCAAAAGGAATTTCTAAATTAGGTTTTTCCCCCGAGAGAGACTCCTTAGCCACCCAACCTTATGGCGCACCTTATGAACCGGAACCCTTGGACCCAAACACCCTTATAGGGCTTTCTAAATTTGCAAATGAAGAATACGGCCTAATGGGAAGAATAAATTTAAAACCTTCCGATAGTTCTCAGAACAACTTGAAACGGTTTTCAAAAATTGGAAATGCAGAGATTCACGTGCCCCTAGAATATCATACCCTCATGATCAATCACCATGACTTTCCGTCAGAGTTTAAGGATGAACTCAATTTCAATTTTCCAAATCCTTTGGAGGAAGAAAAAACTCAATCCCCATTATCTCATAAACCTTTCAGAGTTTTTAAAGAAAAACTCTGGACCCTACCCGAACCGCTTCAACAAGATATCAGTAAGGATTTGGAAACCCAGGTGTCTTCCCTGTTAAAAGCACTCCAGATTGACCATACCCAGGAAATGGTTTTTCGTTCCACGTCAAACCCACTGGTTCCTTTAAACCTTTCAGAAGAGATGGAAATTTGTAAAAAGGAATAAACAGTTTTTCATGAAAAACCAATCTATCCGTTGGACAGAAGAAGAAATCGCCGCTCTGCAAATAACTCGTATTTTTCAAATCAAGGGAGAGATACAGAGAAAGGTTTGGAGTCACCTTGAGCTTCTCCAGGATGCCCTTCGTGAAGAAATTGAAAATCATACTCTTCTGGCCCCGGAAGGAATAGATACCCAAACAGGACAAATCGCAAAGGGAGAAAACCATATGAGGCTTCCCTTTGTCTACCTGGATTTTCCAAAATTTTTTTCGAGGGAAGAAAAGTGTACATTTCGTACTTTTTTTTGGTGGGGAAATTCTGTGGTATACGCATTAATTTTAGAAGGAAAATTCCTTCTGCAATATAAAAAGAGAATTAAAGAAAATTACAACACACTAATTAAAGGAAACTTCCATTTGGCGATTACCAAAGACCCTTGGGAATGGAGAAAAGGTAATCCGCATACTGTTCCCTTAAAAAAAAATAACAAAAAGGAGTTTCTTCACTATTTAGAGGAGAAATCCTTCATAAAGCTGGAACGTTTTTTGGAATTGAAGGAACCGGCCTTTAAGGAAGGAAGAATTCTTAAAGAAGGGATTGCTACTTTTCGCCTTTTAACTCCTATCCTTTTTAAATAAAAATTAAGGAATTCACTCCCAAACCTTTTTTAAAAACCATTTTTATTTTGGGTTTGGAATTTTCTTTTTTTACCTCCATCTATTATTCCGAAAATAAAACCTTAATTTGTTTTTGAGCAATTCTTATAGACGTAGGAACCTTCAGAAGGACTTCCCCATCCATTTGGGCCAATATTCCGCGGCCAGGTTTTATGGTAACCTCTTTAGCTTCCATCATAGCCGCACCCTTTAAACGGGTATGTCGGTTCATCATCACCGAAAAGCACAATCGCAGGTAATCCCAAAATCCCCTACCATTATATAAAAATACTTGAAAGGTTGGACTTTGAAGAGATGCCTTCGGGGCAATCTGAATTGAACTGGCATAATACCGTGCCTTACAAATCACCACCGTTGTGGCTTCAAACTCCTGACCATCTACTACCATTTTAAATACAGGAAAATGGTAACAAAATAAAGAACGGATTCCGGATAAAATGTAACTCCATCGTCCAAAAATCCGTTTTAAGGAATAGGAAACATGGTGAACCGCTTCTGCGTCAAACCCGATTCCTACCATCAAACCAAAGTATTTACCGTTTGCCAATCCCAAATAGACGTCATGGGTTTTCCCTTTTCTAAGGACTTCTAAAGCCTTCCGCGGATTAATTGGAAGGCCCACTTCCCTCGCAAGGCTGTTTCCAGTTCCGCTGGGAAGGATCCCCAAAACAGTCGAAGACCCCACCAACCCATTCATGGCTTCATTAATGGTTCCATCTCCCCCCGAAACCATAAGGAAATCATACCCCTCTTCCTCCGCTTGTTTTGCCAAAGAAGTGGCATCTCCCGGACCCCTGGTCAGAATCCAGGTGGCAAAGGGAATCCAATTTTTGATGACCTTCAACAATCGCTTTGAAACCGGACGGTTCCAACCCAGTCCCGCGGTAGGATTTTGTATGATTAAGGATTTATTAAATTGGGGCATTCTCTTATTATATCCCGCATCACTTCTGATTGACAATTCGATACCCGATTGTGGTATATAAGTGCTCCATTTTCCAAACAAATTTGCTGGAACCGCTTTTTTATGGTAGCTTTATTCACGAGGGGAGAGGGTGCGAACAGGTTTTTTCATTCTATGGTTTCATTTTCTGTTCTAAATTCAAAAAACCCCTTCAATTTCAATATGTTTAAAGCAGTTTGTTTTTTTTTCTTTATCCTCCAATTTAACCCTGCCATAGCACAACAACCCCCTTCATCTCCTCGTGAAAATGCAAATGCACTGATTAAAGAGAATCGACTCGACCCCGCCAAAAAAATCCTAAATGAAATTCTAATCAATGACCCCCAGAATCTGAGTCCCAGGCTGGAATTGGCCCGCCTACATTCAAAAATGGAAAAATGGGACCCCGCCATTTCCGAATATGAAAAGGTTTTGGCCTCGGATCCTGAAAATCTTGAAATTCAAGAGGAATATGCTTGGACCCTGCTCCAAGGATCTCGTTTCGAAAAAGCCATAAAAGTTTATGATCGGCTTTTGAAGGAGAATCCTGCCGCCATTGATCTCCACCTTCGCAAGGCTTTGGCCCTTTATGGGGCAGCAAGAATCCCCGAAGCCATCAGTGAATATAAAAAGGTTTTAAAACTAGACCCCTTCAATATAGAAGCTGAAATTGCCATATTACAACTTAAAGACACCGTTCCTCAACCATTTCAGTTAAAAGCAGGCATGGTCCTTTCTTTTATTCTCATGTTGGTCCTGACCAGCTTATTGGTAATGGGAATTCTCCGAAGCCGAGCCTCCCGGAAACCATCAAAAAAAGAATCCCAATCTCTTAGGGAGGAACGGTATATTCGCGCTATTGCAATTATCGGACTTATGGTTGCCACCTATTATATTTTTTGGCGTATAACCTATACCATGAATTGGGATGCCTGGTGGTTTTCCATTCCAGTTCTGGGCGCGGAGGTTTACGGCCTTGCAGTTGCTTATCTCTTTTTCTTTATGGTCTGGAAACCAACTCAGCGAAAAGCACCCCCTCCCCCACCAAACCGTACGGTTGATGTTTTTGTGGCCACCTACGATGAGGATCCAAACATTCTTCGAAAAACCATCGTGGGTTGCCTAGAAATGACCTATCCTCATAAAACGTACATTCTCGATGATGGAAACCGAACGGAGGTTGCCCGTCTGGCTCAAGATTTAGGGTGTGTGTACATCACCCGAGAAAAAAATATAAATGCAAAGGCAGGAAACTTAAACAATGCCCTCCGCCAAACCTCCGGTGAATTTATTGTAACATTTGATGCTGACCATGTTCCCTTACCCAATTTTTTAGAAAAACTCTTGGGATACTTTGAGGACCCCAAGGTGAGCTTTGTTCAAACCCCTCAGGATTTTTACAATGTGGATTCCTTCCAACACCGTCTCAATCCAAAACGCCGCCGGATGTGGACGGAACAATCCCTTTTCTTTTCTGTGATTCAACCGGGAAAGGACCATTGGAATTCCGCGTTCTACTGTGGAAGCTGCGCGATCCTTCGCAGAAGCGCTTTGGAAGAAATCGGGGGCTTTGCAGAAGCCACGGTAACCGAGGATATCCATACCTCCATTCTACTCCACGGTAAAGGCTTCAAATCAATTTACCACACCGAAAGTTTGGCCTACGGCCTTGCCCCTGAAACAGCCCTTCCGTTTCAAATACAGCGTCTTCGTTGGGGTCAAGGGGCCATGCAGGTTATGGTTCGAGATAATCCCATTTGGAAAAAAGGTCTCACCCTTTCCCAAAGGTTCTCCTATTTTGCTTCCATGACAACTTATTTTGACGGATTCCAAAAACTCATTTTCTACCTGGCCCCTATTGTTTATTTTTTAACCGGAATTTTACCGATTAACGCCTTTGATATTGTTTTTCTTCTCCATTTTATTCCCTATTTTATCATCTTTCTTTTAAGTTTCGAGTTAATGTCCCGAGGACGGGGTTCGGTGCTGGTAACAGAACAATATAACATGGCAAAGTTTGCCACTTTCATGAAATCCAGCTTGGGACTTTTTCGGAAAAAGCCCTTGAAATTTCACATAACCCCTAAATCCGGAACTAAGGAAGAGGGATTGGGCTTGTTTTATCCACAAATCTTGGTTTTGACACTGAGTTTTATAGGGGTTGTTTTGGGAATGATCCGATATAATTTAAAAGGGGACCTTGAACCACTGGCTTTTTATGGAAATCTTTTATGGGCCTTTCTCAATGCAGGGTTGGCTTTGGCCATCATTCGGTTCAGTAGGAAAAAACACCAACACCGATCCGCTTTTCGGTTTTTATTTCTCCTTCCTTGCGTCTATCATCCCATCAATAAAACCCTTTATTCTCCACAAATCGGTTTGGTCCGGGATTGCCACGAAGACGGGGCATCTCTTTTCACTTCCCATCCTCTGGAACAGGGAATCCCAATTCATGTCACGATGTCCGTGGGAAACCGTTCCCTCGATTTGGATGGTGTGGTCATCACCGCTGACAAGGAAACACAGGAGGGACCCTCCGTATTTCGCAATGGAATCCGCTTTACCCATATCAACCCAGAGGACCAATCGCTTTTAATTAAATACAGCTTTGAATATTCTATTCCGAAATTTATGGAAACTTATGCACAGCCTAATACCCTTTTTAATCAGTTAGAAGATTTTCTTCGGCAGGACCAGCGGAGAAAAAGACGGTGGACATTTTCTCTCCCAACCAAACTCCGGTTTAATCAACAAATTGGGGAAAAGGAAATCCTAGCGGTCACTGAGGACATCAGTGAGGGTGGCCTTTCCATCGTTAGTTCAGAGGAACTTCCTTTGGGAATATTGCTGAATTTTTCGATCGAATTATCGGATCAGCAAATTCAGGGAAAAGGAAGAACTTCCCGTGGGGAAAGCCATCCCTTTGGCCATTTTCAAATCTATCGGTACGTCATTCAATTTCACCAGTTAGAAAATCGAGACCTCGCACAAATTCGTCAAATAAAGACCCTGGTCTCAATGGCACAAGGAAATTGAATGAGAAAAAGAAATAAATATTGGTATGATTATTTTTTTAGGAGGGAAAAATGAGGAAAGTAAAATGTTTCATTTTCACTTTGTTTCTTTTGGGAATGGCCCCCTCTTTAACTTGGGCAATTGAAGGCTATTCAGGGGCCATGTGGGGAATCGGAATTTATGATACACTTGAACCGAATATTAAAACCCTGGGATTCATCCGCCAGGGAATCGATTGGGTGTATGTATTAGATACGAAAATTTCCACCTATACTCAATTTCGATACCGTTTTGAGCGGGAGGAATCTGAGTTTTTTGATGCCTATGGCCCTTCCCTTGGGATTTCCGGAAAAAATGGACCCTTCCGGTTTGGTTTTGAATACTTATGGGAAAGATTTCCAAAACAAAACAAAGATACAAATGAGGCCAGGCTTTTTATAGAATATTATATAGATTGGGATCTTAAAAAGTTCTTAAAATGAAAAAATTCCTTCGCAGAAGTTTATTGTTTGTTCTTTTCGTGGGCCTACCCAGCACCTATGCAACCTACAACATTTTTCAACCGGAGCAATTTCCTATTAAATTTTTCCGGGGGGAAGTGGTACAGGTTTCCGATGATATTATCATTGGTCCCTATCCTACTGAAAAAGAAATAAAACGGTTGAAAAAAATGGGAATTCAGGAATTTATCAGCCTGATGAACCCCTCCATGCCTTTTGAATCTCCTCTTATTAAAAAAGAGCTGGAATTGGCAGAAAAACATAAAATCTCTTTTAAAAATATTCCCCTCTCCTATCTTCCCGATCTGGAATCTATGGAAAACCTAGAGAAGGTGGAAAATCTTATCGCCTATACCAAAGGGAATAAAACCAAAAAATATGTCCACTGTTATTTAGGCCGCCACCGTACCACTCTATTTAAAACTTATTACCTTCAATCTCAAAACCCCTCTTAAACTCTCTCCCCCCCAAAAAGAATTTCCAAAAGGTAATCGCGGAAAGCTCCCAATGTCCTTCCCCTTCCCAAAAGCAAACCTAGTGAGGAGATAAACAGGAAAGATAAAAAACTTAAACATTTCCCTTCTTGACAGGATTGGTGTGAGGGTTATACTTGAGAAAGGCTTTCCAGCGAAAATTTTGCCCTTTATTTGCTAAATTATGAGCATCGCACAAAAACTGGAAAATTTAACTCGTCTTATCCCTGGTGTTGCCGGTTACCAAGACAAAGAAAATTCCAGAAATACCGATAAAACCATCCGGCTAAGGTTAACCGAGGAGCTTTTAAAGCTAAAAGGGTATTTAGAAGAAGAGAAACGGTTTTATACAGAACGGAAAAAACTTTCTGTTCTTCCTCATTTGGATCAAATTGCCTCCAAGTTGGACCAACTGGGAAACCTGATTAAATACGCCGCTCGGGGCTACCGAAGTTTTTTTGATACCTACAAATATGATCTAAAAAAAATACAACGACTTTATGAATTTGATATTGGGTTGTTCAATCACATCGCTATTCTTCAAAACGGCATTAAAAAAGTACAGAAATTAAGAAAAGATATCGTGAAGCTAAAGAATGAGTCTTATAAATTCAATTTAGAACTGGACCGTTTTAAAGATACCTTTAATGAACGAAAAGAGATTTTGATTCAATAGGGGAAATTAATGTCTGAATTCATGGAAGTCATAGAATGGTTTGATGAATCGGGCGAGCAAATTGCCCACCGGTATCTAGAGCAAGGCTCAGCGGAAATTAAGTTCGGTGCTCAATTAGTGGTTCGTGAAAATCAGGCGGCTATTTTCTTCCGAGATGGAAAAGGTCTAGATGTTTTAGGGCCGGGAAGGCATACGCTGACCACACAAAATCTCCCCATTCTGACCAAAGTCCTTGCCTTACCCTGGGGTTTTAAAAGTCCTTTCAGAGTGGAAATAGTCTTTGTTAATCTCAAAATATTTACACACATGCGATGGGGAACCAAAGACCCAGTTGCTTTCAAGGATAGCGAATTGGGGCTCATTCGGCTCAGGGCTTTTGGCACTTTTACCATGCAGGTAACTCAACCCCTTCTTTTTATCAATACCCTGGTTGGAACTCAAGGATCTTTCGGTTCAACCCATATTGAAGACTACCTTCGGGAAATCATTGTTTCTCGTTTGAACGATTTTTTAGGAGAAATGGTGGACAGCCTTCTTAACCTTCCAAAGTATTATTATGAAATGGGGGTAGCGGTGAAAACGAGGCTAACCACAGATTTTCGAAAATATGGTATGGAGCTGGTGGACTTTTTTATTAATCGAATAACTCCTCCCGAAAATGTTCAAAAAATGATGGATGAGCGGGCCGGGATGCAGGCCGTAGGGGATTTGGATAAATTTTTTAAATTCAAGGCGGCTAAAGCCATGGGAGATGCCGCAACCGGGGGAGGAAGCGGTTTATTAGGGGGTGGCGGCGGGGATGCCGCAGCCGGAATGGGCCTTGGGGTTGGCGCAGGAATGGGAATGATGATCCCGGGAATGCTGTTTAAGGCCATGGGAACGGAGGCACCCTCCCCTCAGCAGGTTCTCGAAAGGGGAATGGTCAACTGCCCGGAATGCCATGGAGAGGTTTCGATTGACAGCCGGTTTTGTTCTCACTGTGGCCATCAAGGTGAGGCCACTTCCTTACAGTAATTATCCTTAAGCAACGGAAAAAGGCCCCCATGGGTCATTGCAGGCGAAGCAAACTATCTTATTAAGGCTACGCAATATGACTACCCGCCTTGTTGTTTCAACCCGATGCCCCACCTGTGATGGCCCTATTGATTTCACCCTGGGAAGTAATGCCATTCAGTGTCATTTTTGCCGATCTAACCTTTTAGTGACGGGCCGCAAACAAACCCTAAGTTACTACATTGCACCAACACTAAATGCCCATCGGGCGGTAGCCAAGACAAACCTCGCCCATAAGGCAAGAGGGCATTCCTGCCAAATCATTCAACCCCATTTATATTTTATTCCCTATTATCGGTTAACCGGACATGATTTACGCTGGGAAGAGGAGGTCAAAGAAACAGAGATAAAATCTTTTGAATTTAACCGACATCTCCTTATGGCTTCTGAATGGGATAGCCCTTTTATGAATCGAAATGGTGATCTTTTTTCCGTCTTTCAACTTGCGGGCAACCTTTTGGGCCAGCACTTCAAAACTAAAGGAAATACCAACATTCTAGAAAAACCAACGACCTCTTCCACATCCTCTTATACCCATCACAACACACGGCCTACATCCACCTCCTTTTTTGACACGAGAGTAAATGCAAAATTTCAGGACCGTTATGTTGAAAAAAATTTCATCGCTTGCCATCTGGAGGAGGGGGGGATTTATTCTCTCGGGGTCCGCCCCAGCGTTCTGCGCTTAGAACTTTTCCAAAAAGAAAGGATTCAATCTCTTGGAAAAATTGTCGGAGTGGATATCTCACCCCAGGAAGCTTTCTCTCATGGTATGAAAACCGTTAAAAACCGGGTTCTTCTTTATCGAAGGGTCCTCGGGCAAGTCCTTTCCATTATTTACTTTCCTTATTGGATCATTGAGGTAAAGAAGGGAGAAAAAAAAACCCTGACGTTAATCGATGCCGTATCCGAAAAAGTTACAGAGTTGGATGCCACCACCCATTTACTTAAGGAACTTGACCATAAATCCCCAAAAACATCCCAAATCATTGGTTTTCGCCCTCTGGCCTGCCCCAACTGTGGATGGGACCTCCCCGTACGTCCAGATGATGTGATTTTTTTCTGTTCCTCCTGCCAAAAACCCTGGCAAATTTTTGGAAATCAGCTTTATGAAGTAGACTACAAAATTGCAAAAGTTCCAAATACCAATGGGCATGCCCGGCATCTACCCTTTTGGATTCTTCATGCTCAAATCAAGGGAGGTCAAACTTCTCGCCTATTTTTGCCTGCCTTTCGCTTTATCAAATTAAAAGCACTTAAAAATCTAGCCCGGGTCTTTTCCAACAAACAACCCGACTATGGATTTCTCCAGGGAAAAATTCCAGAACTTCATGAATGCTTCTACGATCAAGAGGATGCTTTAAAACTTGCTCAGATTACCTATGTAGGAATGGCCCAAAATTTTCAAGAAGCCATTCAGGCGATTGAAGAAAACCAGTTTAAAGTTTCAGGTCTTACACTCACTTGGTTCCCATTTAAATCCAATGGACTATCTCTTATCGATCCTTTCTCTGGTTTTGCAATCCCCCGCAACCTCCTCAGATAAAAGATCCCTCCCCTCTGTATGATAAAATCTTTCCATTTTCTCCTGTTTGTAGGGAAACTTTCTCCAATTCCTCCCCTTTGTAAGGGGAGGTAAGGTGGGGTAGAACTTTGGTCTTCCCATTCCCTTAATTCCCCTCTAACCTTTAACATATATTGGAGCAACAAAAACCCTGTTGAAAAAAAACCCCGAATCTTATAAATTGATTTCTTCATGTTCTTCACACAAGAAACATTCAAAAAACGGTTTGTTATCATTTTCCTGGTTATTTTTCCTTTTATCACCTCCTGCTCTACCTACCAAACGTCTAAAAACGGTTCAGAGATTTCCATTAACCATAGAACCATTGCAGTTATAACTGCTTCCACTTTTCAAGAGGCGGAATTGTTCCGCCAATCAATTTTTCAAGGAAACCCATTACCGGATACCACAAAATTTGTCCCCATTAATAAGGTCGATAAAATTGATCCCTCCCTCACCAAAGTGTCCATTCAGCTTAGGGAATGCCAAATCAGCAGACCAATTGAAATTTCTACTGATGGACCATTGGCCAAACAATATGTTGTTCTTCAACGGGGAGGATCCCCTGAACACCCATGCCATGGCGCAGGTCCCTCCTCAGAAGAAAACTCCCAGAATTGGACCGAAACCGCCGGCCAAATTTTAATTGGTGTTCTTTATATTGGTGGAATTGCACTTGCCATAATCGCCCCCTTTCTTCTATTCTGACAAATCTGGTAAATTTTTAAACGGGTCTGATAACATTTTTTTAAAATAATGGGGTATATGTTTTGATGAAAGCCTAAATCCAAAGGGTCAGGGAAGCCCAAGTCACGGTGAACGATAAATCGATTGCTCAGATTGGTCAGGGTTGTGTAATCCTTTTAGGAGTTTCAAAAAAAGACAAGAAAAAGGAGGCAGATCGATTGGCAGAACGAATTTTAAGCTACAGAATATTTGAAGACGATTCGGGAAAGATGAATCGTTCCATTTGCGATATAAAAGGGCAACTGTTGGTGGTATCCCAATTTACATTAGTAGCGGATGTTGCAAAAGGGACAAGACCCAGTTTTACACCAGCCGCCGAACCAATAGCAGCGGAAGAACTCTACAAAAATTTTGTTAAGAAGTTATCCTCAACAGGCCTCCGAGTCAAAACAGGACGATTCGGTGCAAAAATGCTGGTCTCCATTCATAATGACGGGCCGGTGACCTTTCTTTTGGAAACTTCGGTATAATCTTCCAAAAAAACTCACCTTTTGCTTTACAATAATTTTCTTTCATGGTTATTATGAAAAGTTAATTGTGATGGCCTGGATGAGCCCAATTTTTCCCCTCCATTTTGTTTCCCAGCCTGTCCAGTGAGGAAAAATCAAATTGAGGAGTAATTTTTAATGAAACCCATATGCGCTTTTCATTGGTCCGGTCTTTTTATGGTTTTTTGTTTAATTACGGCCTGGACCATCCCTGCCTTTGGGGAAGCCACAGAAAGGGAAAAAGAAATGAGTGTAAGCAAAGGGAAAATGGTATCCATTGAATACACCCTTCGGTTAATTGACCAAACCGCCGTTGACACGAATGTGGAAAATGATCCCTTGACCTATCTCCATGGGTCAGACCAGATTATTCCGGGACTTCAAAAAGCCCTTGAAGGAATGAAGGCGGGTCAAAAGGCAAATATCACCGTAAAACCGGAAGAGGCCTATGGTTTGCTAGATAAAAAGGCCTTTCAGGAGGTTCCCAAAGAACAAATTCCAGAAGATGCCCTCCAAGTGGACGCTATTTTACAGGGAAAAGATGATGATGGAAAGCAGTTTAGAGTCCGGGTAAGTGAAATAAGGGAGAACTCGGTGCTTTTAGATTTCAACCACCCCCTGGCTGGAAAAACCCTCTTTTTTGATATCACGGTCTTGAACGTTCAGGAATATAAACATCCATAAAGGTATTCTAGGACCAAAGGGTGAACTCCTTCTCGTTCAATTGGGAAAACCCTGTCCACCCCTTTTAGGGGTTTCCCTGTGCTTTTAGTAAGCAAACATGGCGCCGCAGCGATTTCAATTAATTTTTGGCTCCAAAAAATTCGTTTAAACATAAAAAAGGGCCTTTTCTCGTTATAGAAAGGGCCCTTTCTATAAAAGAAAAAAATTTATTCTCCCGACATTCCTCCCATCATACCGCCTGGATGCATTCCACCCATTTGACCGCCGCCCATTCCTTCCATCATTCCATGGCGGCCCATGCGGTGACGCATAGAACCCAAACCCATTTTACGGAACTCTTCATATTGTTCATCGCTGAGGAGCTTTTGGGTCTCCCCTAGGCTTTTGATTCGGTACAACATCACATTGGCTTGGTATTCCTGTACTTCATTAAGTTTTTTCTCAATCTTTCCCATATCCAGGGTTTTTGATTCAATCAGTTCCCAAAGTTCAATTTCAGCAACCTCAAGATTCGCCTTCCGCTTAATCATTTCCTTCCGGTAGTTGGAGCGAATTTTCCTGAATTTCTCCAACTGCTCATCCGTTAAATTCAGCGTCTCCTGAAACCTTTCAAGATCAAAGGGGTGTCCGGGTCCGCCATAGCCTTTATTTCCATACCCCATCTTGCCCTTTCCGTAACCCTTACCCTCCTTCTTTCCATGGGCACCCATCATATCCCGCATGTGGTCTGGCATTTGTGCCTGAACGGAGCCCACAAAAAAAACAACAGCAAACAACGCTAACAGAAAACCTAAGCCTTTAAACGCATGTACCTTCATTAGTTTCCTCCTTTTGTTCATAAAAATTTTGGTTAAAAAATTGAAGAAATGGGATTTAATTGCCTAATTTAATTATGGGATTCGAATTAAAAAGAATTGAAAATACCAAGCTGGAAAATAACATACCCTTTGCTCTTCCGTCAAGCGTAAGAAGAAGGGGGGGTGGGGGTTTCACCTGGTTTACTGTAGTAAAGGAAAATCAAGATATTTTCATATTTTATTGATGACCACGATCCTATGTGTAAAAGCACCTTGCCCGACCCTGGTAATTAGAGAGTCTCCAAAGAGCTCTGACCTTGCTTCATTGGGGCTAAGGTGCAGGCAGAAGCTACACACGCTACAAAAGAAGGTCGACTGAAGTCCCTCTGTGTCAATATGAATGAGACACCTCCCCTATGTTAAATTAGAGTAGAGGGCGGGGAGGAGAAGGTAGTTATGATAGCTGAAAAGATCAAAGCAACCCAGGGAATCTCAAGCCAAAGCGATCCGCATCGAGTTGTCC
>DASWJH010000043.1 GCA_036397255.1 Nitrospiria bacterium | reverse complement strand
AGTGGGTAAAAATTGTTAAAAAGTGTTTAAGGTCCATACAGGGCAAGGGTCAAGTCAAAGTCATTCTGTGGTTGAAGCCTTTGAAGTATTAGAGGTTCCTGCAAAATCCAGTTCGTCATTCCCGAATGGTTTTATCGGGCCTGCCGGCAGGCAGGAATCCAGGATTCAAAAAATCAACATCTTCTGGATTCCCGCTTGCGCGGGAATGACGAAGGGAACCGGGAATGACGGGAAGGGCCTGGATTTCCGCTTTCCCCTGCCTGCAAGTGCCCGCCGGACAGGCGGGTAATGACAAAATTTACCCACTCACTTCCACGATGAGCCTCAATTAATTACACCAAAAGGTTTTTAAAAACGTGCCCTTCAAGTTTGTTGAAAAAAGCCTGTATTTCAAAGAGCGAAGGAGATTTAAGCGCCATCATACCCAATCCATCCACAGTGTTCAGATTAAATTCCTCGGTTCTGAGGAGGTTAGTGAGGAAATGACAAGCGGAAAACTTCGAAATAACAGCGATGGAGGGGTATGTATTTTCCTGGATTCTCTTTTAAAACCCAAACAAGTGGTCTTGATGTCTCTACCCTTAATGAATGAAAAGACAATGGTCCCCACGTTGGGTGAAGTTAAATGGTCTAAGAGGGATCCAAAGAAAAAAAAGGGTTATGACATTGGGATCAGCTACCTCCTATGATTTCTAAATTGGATTTAAGATCATTATGAAAAACCCACGAAAAAGGATCGTCATTATAGGCGGTGGTTTTGCAGGTGTATATACCGCCATGGCCCTCAATCGTTTATTGAAAAAGGTGGAAGGCCTTGAGGTCATTTTAATCAACCGGGAGAACTATTTTGTTTTTCAACCCATGCTTCCGGAGGTCATTTTGGGCAGCATCGGAATTATGCATACGGTAACACCCATTCGAAGACTCTGTCCTAATATTACCCTTTATGTTCGGGATGTGGAAAGTATCGACCTGGAGAAAAAGGTAGTGGTCACAAGTCCCGGGGTCCGTCCCAAACCGAATTTTATTCCTTTTGACTATTTGGTCCTTGCCCCAGGAACCACAACAGATCTTTCGGTTGTTCCCGGATTTCAGGAACATGCCTTTCCTTTTAAAAATTTGGGGGATGCTCTTTCTTTGCGGAATCACCTTTTGCATACTCTTGAGGAAGCGGATATTGAAGAAGATCCTGCCCTTCGAAAGCAACTTTTAACTTACGTCGTTATTGGAGGAGGTTTCTCCGGTGTTGAGGTCGCCGCGGCCATGAACGATTTTTTACGAAAGGCTACCCGAAATTACAAACACCTCCATCTGGAAAACATTCACGTGGTTTTAATTGACCGGGGAAAACGGATACTATCCGAAATGAGCGAAGGCCTAGCCTCTTATGCCCATAGCCTTCTAATAAAGAGGAATATGGACATTCGCCTAAATATAAGTGCCCAAGGAGCGACATCCGAGGCCATTTATCTGAATGACGGATGCAAGATACCCACCCGGACCCTGATCTCTACCGTCCCTGCAGGTGTTCACCCCCTTATTTCGGGGTTGCCCATTGAGAAGGACAAACGGGGACGGTTAAAAGTCAATGAATTCCTAGAAGTCTCAGGGCAAGCCGGATTATGGGCCTTAGGAGATTGCGCGAGTATCCCCGATCAAAAAGGAGGAAGGTGCCCACCTACCGCCCAGTTCGCTACGCGAGAAGCCCAAATAGTTGCCAAGAATATTATTGCGGAAATCCGAGGTGGAGGAAAATCTCCTTTTACTTTTTCAGGGTTAGGGAAAATGGGAGCCCTAGGTCATTTCTCCGCTGTCGCTGAAATTTTTGGGGTAAAATTTTCTGGTTTTTTGGCTTGGGTGGTATGGAGGGGAGTTTATCTCATGAAGTTGCCCGGAATTGAACGGAAGTTTAGGGTGGGTTTAGATTGGGCTCTTGACACCCTGATCCCCCCCGACATTGTTCAACTTAAAGTTCAACCGACCCAAAGTTTTTCCAGTGAACGCTTTGAACCTGGGCAAGTCATTATTAACCAAGGGGAGAGTGGAGACCGAATGTACCTAATAACCGAGGGGGAAGTCGAGGTGCTTCGGGGCGAATCTGACGGAAAGAAAACCTTATTAGCCACTCTTGGCCCGGGAGAATATTTTGGGGAAATGGCTCTGCTGTCAAAACAACAAAGAACCGCAACAGTGATGGGTCGGACCAGGGGAAGTTTGGTTAGCGTAAAAAGAGGGGATTTTAAAGCCCTTTTGTCTTACTTTCCGGATTTGTCGGAGCGTTTTAGACAACTCGTTGAAAGTCGCATGGGTCAAACTCCTGAAAAGAATCAATCGAACATTAAAGAATCTTCGCCTTCAAACTCTTGAAGCTGAAATTCTCAAATCTGATTTTAAGAATTTCCCATAAATTTTAAGTCTGTTTGATGGGAAATTTCCCATTGATTGGGATTAAAAAGCGGGAATACCCTCAACAAATAATAAAAAGGAACCCATTCATGACCTTAACCTTTTTAAACAAAAAAACAGTTTCTAAAGTATTAATCACTTTTCTCTTCTTTCTCCCTCTTTTAATGCTGTTTTTTCTCCAAGAACCTTTAGCACACGAAAGCTGGGTCCTGACTCCCGGGGAAATTGAAGAATGGGATGCAAAACCCAAACCTGAAATCTTTACCACCTTCAATCCACTCAATATCTTTCTCTACACATTTACCGCGGCGTTTTTAGTGGGTTGGATCCTTCTCAACTATACTGGTGCCCGTGAACTTTTCCCCGATCTTCAGGTCCGGCTGGCTTCTTATGGAGGGTATGCTTCCTTGGCCTTACGGATTGCCCTATTTGTTATGTTGGGGATGGGTGCTTTTGGTTTAGGACCCCGGCATGGAACCCAACTGGGTGAGACCCCCACGTTGGCGGCTCCGGATCTGGAATTGAGGCTGCTTGAGGGAAACTGGTTTTGGCTTGCCGGTATTGAAGGGACTTTAGCTTTTTTATTTCTGCTAGGAATTTATGTCCGAGGAGCTGCAGCCATCCTCCTGGGCCTTGGTGTGATAGGCCTTTTTGTGTTTGGGTATGACATGGTGGCTTATATCGGTTTGGTGGGAGGGGCGGCGGTTTATCTCATGTTGCAGGGACCCGGTTCTTACTATATTCCAATGCCCCCCATTCCGGGAACAGCAAAGATTTCCAACTTCCTAGCCAGTCAACCCCGGGGAAGGGCCCAGTGGCTGCTGAGGATTTTGGCGGGATTGAACCTAGCCTATCTGGGAATTGAATATAAATTTCTGCATCCAAACCAAATGTTGGGCATCATTGAACTGCACCATGTCCCTACCTTTGGCCTTGAACATGCAACGTTTGTTTTTTTTATGGCGCTTGTTGAAACCCTTGCCGGCCTTCTGATTCTAGCAGGAGTTTTGATGCGGCCTTTGTCCGTTGTATTGTTCTTTGCTTTTGTATTTTTTAGCGCGGTTTTAGGGGAAAGCGTCTTTGCCCACATTATCTTTTATGGGTTACTGGTTTCCTTTATTACCAATTCGGCCGGCCGATGGAGACGCCCAGAAGCAACGGATAAACCTGGAAAAGTGGTAATAGTGGGTGGAAGCTTTGCGGGTGTTCATGCCGCTTTGAGGCTACAAAGGCTGGTTGGAGAATTCAGCAATGTACAGGTAACACTGATTCACCGGGAAAGCTATTTTTTGTTCCATCCTATGTTACCCGAAGTGGTGGGGGGATCCGTGCAACCCGGAAACATTGTCAATCCCATACGACGGTTTTGTCCAAAAATCCGTTTTATTCAAGGAGAAACCACCTCTATTGACCACCAAGCCAAAAAAGTTCACATCAACCTTGTTTCGAATGAAACTTTACATATCGACTATGATCAGTTGCTGGTCGCCCAAGATATGGAGGCCAATTTTTCTGGGGTACCGGGGCTTCTTGAACACGCTTTTCCCATCATGACCATCGGGGATGCCCTTTTTCTTCGGCAAAGGGTGTTAGAGTGCCTGGAACAGGCGGAAACAATTTCGGACCCCCAAAGGCGTAAAGCGCTCCTCACCTTTAGTGTGGTCGGTGGAGGGCTCAGGGGTTGTGCGACTGCATCGGCCATGAGCGAATTAATTCAATCCGCCTTGGTCTCATACCCAGGGGTCAAAACAGATGAACCGAAAATTCTTCTATTTGAAAAAGAAAATCAGGTCATTCCAAGATACGATTCCCCCCTGGGGACTTCCGCTCACTTTAGGCTCAAAAAAATGGGGATTGATATTTTTACAATGACAAATATTACCGCTGTAACCCCTGAAGAAGTTGTTCTATCCGGAGGGGACCGAATCCCAACAAAAACTGTGGTCGGAACCCTCGTGAGTCGACCCAAGGTGATTTCCTCACTTCCAGGGGCGCGCCCCGATGGTCGCCTTCCCGTTAATCCTTTTTTAAAAATTCAGGGACCGGATCACATTTGGGCAGCCGGAGATTGCGCCGGGCTCAGTGAAATGGGCCCATTTATGGCTTTGAGAGAAATACGAATGGGCCGGAGGGCTGCTTACAATGCTTATGCGGCGACGCAAGGGTTTAAACCTCTTCAATGGAAAGAAGGGAAACCCCTCGTCTATATGGCGGCCCTTGGGCGAAAGGCTGCGGTGGGAAGATTTTTCGGGATCCCTTTGGGAGGTATTCCAGCATGGCTTGCCTCCCGTTTTCTATGTTTGTTTACCCTACCTGGATTAGAACGGAACCTAAGAATATTAATCGATTGGGCGTTGGATATTCCATTTAGGAACGATATTGTTGTGTTGGCACCCAATCGAACTCTGAAGCTCAGCAGCGCACATTATGAGGTGGGAGATGAAATTGTCCGCCAGGGGGACAGAGGAGACTGTGCCTATATTCTTCAAACGGGAGAGGCAGAGGTTTTAAAGCAGGTAAACGGAAAATGGGAAAAATTAGCAAACCTGAATAGGGGGGATTGTTTCGGAGAAATTGCTCTTTTATGTGACATGCCTCGAACCGCAACTGTAAAATGCCTAACCCCGGTGGATGTCACCGTCCTTCCCCGGGAACAATTCATGACACTGGCTGAAGGATACAGAGATTTAGGGGCTGCACTGAAGGCAAGGGTGGTTGGCAGGTTAAGTGATTCGGAACAAATTGGGGCTTAACAAAAACGGGCGGAATGGATCTAAAAAAATAAGCAGATTAAAATCCAAGAAATAAGGTGTTTTATTGTTTGGTCAAATTTTAAAACGCCTACCAATACGGACCCAAACAGAATCGAGGATAGATCTATGAAAACATACGTTCCTGTGGTGATTGTGATTTTATGGTTTCTTTTCCAACCGGTTTCCGGATTAGGGCAGACGGGTGTCACAAATGAGAAACGTATACAAGAGTTGGAAGATCAGGTAAAAGGAATACGGAAAGAACTTTTAGACGCCAAAAAAGAACGGCAGTCCTTTTCGGAAAATGCGAAGCCAGGTCCTATCCAACTCGCGACCAGCATTACGGTTCGATATGATATAACCGAGGTAGAAGATCAAACCGACCTCCTGCTTGAGGATAACGAAATCGAAGGGTTTCGGACCCGTGTGCGATTTGCGATTAACTATCGATCTGATGGTTATGTCTCCGGGGGATTGCGTCTGAGCGCTGGGGGAGATCCCAATCCTACATCACCATTTATCCGGCTGGGGGATTCCTTTCGCTCCAAATCCTTTAATATTGACCGGTTTTTTATTAACTACCAACCCCTGACCATTTATGATGAATTGGTGTTTACCGTTGGAAAAATGCCTCAACCGTTTTGGCTTGGGGATCGGGGACCCTTTCGCACCGAGATGATCTGGGATACGGATGTTAATCCTGAGGGTATCGTCCTAAAGGTCGGAACTCCTAAGAACTTTCTTTTTAATATGATACAAATTGAAAACACCGCTGGTTTTTTTTCCATATATGAAGCAACAGACTTCCGGTTTTCAGGCCTAACAGGGGATACCTACCTGTTAGCCGATCAGGTTCTCATCAAGGTGGACCCGGGGTCTCTAGGGGGATCCATTGATCCCGGTAGCCTCGGGGGAACTGTGGCAGTAGCCCTCTATGATTTTGAAAACATAAACTCGGGCCTAAGGGCGCCTAACTTTACCCCTGGATCAGGCGCATTTGTTGAGCCCGGGACCACCGCTTTTCTCTTGCGCGGTGGGCTTCAACGAACCAACAACCAAATCAATTACGGCCCGGGCGCGATCGGGTTCGTCGAAGATGAATTTGCCCCCTTGGTGATTACCAGTCAGGTATATTTCTCAATCCCAGAGCAATGGCTGGAACCCCTCGGAATCGACTTTATTTCCCCTGAGTTATTTGTCCTGGGCGATTATGTCGAAAATTTGAGTTTTGGTCGGGATGATACTGGTTTTGGTATTACAGGAGGGATTCGGGGTGGAGGGAAAGGGTTTCTTAATCCTTTCAACCTCTGGTATACATACCGGAACGTAGATGCAGACGCCACTCTGGCCACATTTGCTGATTCAGACCTAGGCGCAGGAACGGGTTATGATGGGTTTGAGATTCTTTTCAATTACAAGATTTTGCCTGACCTGTTATTTCAGTTTTTATATCTGGATTTTGATGGTTTTCCCAATAAGGACAATAATGTAACCCGAATGTTTTTTGATGTTGTACTCACTTTTTAAAGGAACCATTTAGAACCTCTAAGGGTTTGAACCTGCTAAAGGAGATGAAAATGACTTTTAATCGCACCTTACTACTATTGGGAAAAATCTTGACCGGGACCTTCGCCTCCATTTTTTTGATGACCGGTTGTGGTGCAGATGGAAATATTTCAGAAAACCTAAATACCGTAAATGACCGGGAAATCTCAGGAATTGCGGGTCCTCCGGATACTAGCCAAATGGCCTCAGCAAGCAGGGTTTCAAGAGGACAATTTTCCACAACCAATACAGCAGCGGATCTTTCCTTCCCTGATTTAAACAGTGAAGAACTCTCTATCTTTAACCAGGGGTTATCCCTGTTTTCCACCGCCAGAACGGATTTTACCGGTTTAGGGCCTATATTTAACCAAACCTCCTGTCTGGGATGCCATGATAATAGCAATGCCCCTACAGCCACACCGGCTGGGCGTGCGGCTCGCACCAACCAAACTAACTATACCCTTTCTAGCCAGGGGGTCCGTCCGGATACGGACGCCTTTACTCTTTTTGTCGATTTTTCCTCTAGTTCCGGTTCAGTAATTCCCCTTTCGGAATTCGGTGGTCCGATCCAGCACGTCGGTGCCACCGGCGGTTGTTCTCCGGATATCATCCCTGATGTTTCTATTGACCCTTTTCTTCAGGGAGGGGGCATTGGACTGCGTAGGGCCGTAGGAGAACGGGCAGCCCCTCCCTACATTGGGCGTGGTTTGATCGAAGCCATTTATGCGGACGATATAGTTGCCAATCGAGACCCTGGAGATGCCCAAACCCATTCCTCCACCCTCCTGCCAGCCCTTGCTACATCAGGCTGTCCAACAGGCGGGGACTGCATCTCCGGTCGACATAATGAAAACAGTGCAGCCAATGCAATTATCGGTGGAGACCCCGTGATTCGGCCTGCACGTTTTGGGCTCCGCGCTGCAGGTCCCACCCTAATTCAATTTATGATTGGGGGAAGCCAGGGTGAGGTAGGGTTAACCAGCCCTTTTGCACCCAACGAGCAAAACAACAATCAAAATGGCGGGAAAAAATGCGATCAAGCCCCCGATCCTGAACTTAAAACCAACGACATTTTGGATTTGAGAGCCATGATCCGGCTGGTCGCTCTCCCCGATTTTGACTCGTGCTTATTAGAAACTCCCGCTGTAACCGCCGCCTGCACCAGTGGGGGAAGTGCATCCAGTATTCAAAATGGGGCAGCACTCTTTGGGGTGGACTTAACCGCCTTCCGAAACCGAATGACCGACACCAATCTCCCCGACGGATTGAACGAAAACGCGTTGAACCAAGCCGATCGACAACTCAATTGCGCAGGGTGTCATACGCCCATTATGAGAACAGGACAATCTCCCGCAGAAGTGGGAGCACAACATCTCAGCAATAAGTGGGTCCCTCTATTCTCGGACTTACTGATTCATGATATGGGAGAGGTAACGGTAGAGCGTGTAAGCCCTGTTCTGAGGGCACCCACGACCATTGGAAGTGGTTTAGACATTTCAAGAAATTTAGCAGACGATGCGCTTCCTGGGCAAGGCATCGCCAATGGTCGGGAGTGGCGAACCCCTCCCCTCATGGGAATTGGGGTCATTGGTCCACCTTTCATGCATGATGGACGTGTGTTTGTAAATCCCGGTGCCCCGGCCAGGACTGTTTTTACAAACTCAGGTGTCACACCGAATACGGAACTGGTCATCACTGACCTGGACAGCGCCCTGCGGGCAGCCATAGAACTTCATGACCTACCCCCAGCGGATCCTGGAGTTCCCCCTGTTAATGGGGGATGTCCAGTTCCGTCGGGAAGTTCAGCGGATATTTGTCCGACATCACCCAACAACAGCCAAAGAAGTGAAGCCAGGAATGTCATGGCCCGTTGGCGGAGTTTAACCCCTGCCCAACACCAAGACGTTATTAATTTCTTAAAGGCCCTATAGTAAACATTTTTTTAAGGAGGGGAAGTCATGGATGAGGTGCAAAAGCTCGAACAAAAATGTATCAACACGATTCGGACCCTTTCCATGGATGCGGTTCAGGCAGCTAATTCAGGACACCCCGGAACCGCCATGGCCATGGCACCCGTTGTTTATAGTTTGTGGAATCGAATCCTTCGGTTTGACCCGGAAGATCCTATTTGGTCCAATCGGGATCGCTTTGTCCTCTCCATCGGACATGCATCCATGCTCCTGTACTCGATCCTTCATCTCACCGGGGTTAAAGCGGTCAACGCCAAGTACGAAAAGCTCGGGGAATTGTCTGTCAAACTTGATGATATTAAACGGTTTCGCCAACTGGACAGCAAATGCGCCGGTCACCCGGAATACCGCTGGACCTCAGGGGTCGAGACCACCACCGGTCCCCTGGGACAGGGAGTCGCCACCAGCGTTGGCATGTCGATGGCAAGTAAATGGATGGCGAATTATTTTAACCGCCCAGGGTTTGACATGATCGATTACGATGTTTACGCCATGTGCGGAGATGGATGCATGATGGAGGGGGTATCCAGTGAGGCGGCTTCCCTGGCGGGTCATCTCAAACTCTCCAACCTATGCTGGATTTATGACAGCAATCGGATCACCATTGAGGGACATACAGCGTTGGCCTTTAGTGAGGATGTGGCCACGCGATTTATGGCCTATGGATGGAACGTTACCCGGGTGGGTGACGCAAATGATTTAGAGATGATCGGGAGGGCCTTTGAGAACTTTAAAACTACCCCGGATCGCCCAACTTTAATTATTGTGGATAGTCACATCGCCTACGGCTCACCCAATAAACAAGACACCAGCGCCGCCCATGGGGAGCCTCTCGGAGAGGAAGAGATCCGATTAACCAAACGAAATTACGGCTGGCCGGAAGATGCAAAATTTCTTGTTCCGGATGAGGTACCAAAATTTTTCCAGGAGGGAATCGGAAAACGAGGCCATGAACTACGGGAATCCTGGATGGCTAAATTCAAAGAGTACAAAGGTAAATATCCAGAACTGGCAGATCATCTTTATAAAATGCAGCATCGTCAGCTTCCCGATGGTTGGGACAAGGATATTCCGGTATTTCCAGCGGATCAAAAGGGTCTTGCGGGCCGGGAGGCTTCAGGGAAGGTGTTAAACGCTGTGGGGAAGAACATCCCCTGGATCATTGGGGGTTCAGCGGACCTGACCCCCTCCACGAAAACCCGGCTCACCTTTGAAGGTGCAGGGGATTTCCTTCCAGATAATGGGTTTGGAAGAAATATCCATTTTGGCATACGAGAACATGCCATGGGATCTATCTTAAATGGTCTCTCTCTTTCCAAGATTCGGCCTTTTGGGTCTGGGTTTCTTATTTTTAGTGACTACTCCAAACCCACCATTAGGTTGAGCGCAATCATGGAAATCCCTGTGATTTACATTTTCACCCATGACTCCATTGGGGTCGGGGAGGATGGTCCGACCCATCAACCCGTGGAACAGTTAGCCTCCCTACGGACCATTCCCGGCCTGATAACCATTCGACCCGCCGATGCAAACGAAGTGGCAGATGCATGGCGTGTGATTGCTGGATTACAACACGAGCCTGTAGCCCTGATTTTAACCCGGCAGGCCCTTCCCACATTGGATCGCACCCAATACGCCCCTCCTGCTGTTCTTAAAGGCGCCTATATCTTGATCGATGCACCCGGGGGAAAACCCGATGTGCTTTTGCTGGCCACGGGAAGCGAAGTTGCACTCTGTGTAGAAGCTTACGATAAACTGAAAGCCGATGGAATCAAAGCACGCGTGGTCAGTATGCCCTCACTTGAGTTTTTTGAGCAGCAGAGTCAAGAATATCGCGATTCAGTACTTCCTCCTTCCGTAAGAGCTCGGGTGGCCGTAGAAAAAGCCTCCACCTTCGGTTGGGAACGCTATGTTGGATTAACAGGCCACATTATTGGAATGAAAACCTTTGGGGCTTCGGCACCACTCAAGGAGTTGGTTAAAAAATTTGGGTTTACACAGGAAAACGTGGTTGAAGCGGCAAAAGGACAGTTGGCAAAAAATAAATAATTTTAGAGATAAGGAGGCAATACCATGAATCCATTGGTTCAACTCCAAGAGTTTGGGCAGAGTCCTTGGTACGATTATATTCGAAGGGGCCTCATCACCTCAGGGGAGCTTCAAGCTTTGATTGATAATGATGGGCTCCTAGGGGTCACTTCCAACCCCTCTATTTTTGAGAAAGCCATTGGGGGAAGCACCGATTACAATCAAGCTCTGAAACAGATCGCCTCGGATGTAACCGGTGTAAAAGAAATTTATGAAACGTTGGCCATACGAGATATCCAGGATGCCTCAGATCTAATGTATCCTGTATATGAAAAAACGAAAACCCGGGATGGCTATGTTAGCCTAGAGGTCTCTCCAGACCTTGCCCACAATACCAAAGGAACCCTCGAGGAGGCCCGAAGGCTCCATAAAATGGTGGGCAGGGACAACGTACTGATTAAAGTTCCCGCAACTCCAGAGGGTATCCCAGCCATTGAAACACTTCTGAGCGAAGGGATCAGCGTCAATGTGACCCTGCTCTTTAGCGTAGAAGCTTACGAAAAGGTCGCATGGGCCTATATTTCTGGTCTTGAAAAGAGAGCCAGCAGTGGCAAAGATATCCGCAAGATGGCCTCGGTGGCAAGCTTCTTTATTAGCCGGATCGATAGCCTTATCGATAATCAATTGGAATCAAAATTAAAAATTGAAAAGGATCCTAAGAAACGGGCCATCCTTCAAAACCTTCTGGGAAAAATTGCCATTGCCAACGCAAAGGTGGCCTATTTGAAGTTTCAAGAAATTTTTGATAGTCCCCGCTTTAAAGCACTTCAAAAACAGGGAGCACAGGTACAGCGCCTCCTTTGGGCCAGTACGGGAACCAAAAATCCCCGTTACCCTGATACCCATTATGTGGAAACTTTGATCGGAGCGGACACGGTCAATACCATGCCTGCTGCAACCTTTAACGCCTTCCGTGATCATGGAAAAGCCTATAGTAGTTTGACAACAGAAACAAAGGAAGCCAAAGAAACCATGGATCTCCTGGGTGAATCTGGGATTGACATGAATCAGGTCACAGACAAACTACTGGCCGATGGCGTCCGGCTTTTCTCCGAGGCATTTGACCAACTGATGGGTGTCATTAGCCAAAAAAGAAAAGAGTTATTAGGTGCGAAACTGGATCAACAAACTTTTTCACTTGGCGCTTTTGAATCGGGGGTAAAAGAAAAAATTCAAGAGTTACGGAAAAACAATTTCACACGCAGATTTTGGGCCCAAGACCCGACCCTATGGCATAAGGACCCTGCCCATCACAAAATAATTCGAAATGCCCTGGGGTGGATGCACATCCCTGAACAGCAAGTTCACCATCTCTCTCGCATCAAGGGGCTTGCTGAAAGCATTCAGAAGGCTGGCTTTAAACACGCCCTTCTATTGGGAATGGGAGGAAGCAGCCTTTGCCCAGAGGTGTGGCGCATGACCTTTGGCGTGGTAAAGGGCTATCCGGAGCTTCTTGTCCTTGACAGCACCGTCCCGGAACAGGTAAGGGCTTTTGAAAAAAAGGTGGATCTGTCTAAGACCCTTTGCATTATCTCCAGCAAATCAGGGTCTACCACAGAGCCTTTGGTTTTTTACCAATATTTTCATGATCAGATACGCAAGGTGGTAGGAGACCGCGTTGGAGAACATTTCATCGCTATCACCGACCCTGGATCACTTCTTGAAAATTTAGCGCGTGAAAGTAATTTTCGGGATATTTTACCCGGCGTTCCTGAAATCGGGGGAAGATACTCTGCCCTTTCCAACTTTGGGATCATTCCTGCGGCTATCATGGGGGTTAACGTGGAACACCTTTTGTACCGGGCCGAACGGATGCGTCATAGCTGTGACTCGGTGGTTCCCCCAGAAGAAAACCCAGGCGTCATGTTGGGGGTAACCCTCGGAGTTTTGGCCCTCCAGGGAAGAGACAAAGTCACCTTTATCGCCTCACCCGCCATCAGTGATCTTGGTGCCTGGCTTGAGCAACTCATCGCTGAGAGCACGGGAAAGGAAGGCAAGGGAATCATTCCCATTGAAAATGAAACCCTGGGACCACCGGAGGTTTATGGAAAAGACCGCCTATTTGTTTATATCCGTTTCTCGGGGGGAGCAGATAAAAAACAAGATGAGCAGGTGGCGGCCCTTGAGAAGGCAGGGCAACCCGTCGTCCGAATTGAACTAACCGACCTGATTAACCTGGGGGAGGAGTTCTTTTTATGGGAGATCGCGACAGCAGTAGCCGGATCAGTGATTGGGATCAATGCCTTTGACCAACCCAACGTTCAAGAAAGCAAAGACTATACAAAGGCTTTTCTTAATGAATTCAAGAAAAAAGGCCAACTACCAGAAGAAGACCCGATTCTCACCTCCGATGGAATTCGGGTATATGGGGATGCAGCAAACCGAGAGGCCCTTAAGGAAGCCCCAACCCTTGAGAAGGCTTTGACCGCCCATATGGATCGTGTAAAACCAGGAGACTACGTGGCGATCAACGCTTACGTAGAACACAACGAACAAACTGGAAAAATTCTTCAAAATATTCGGCATGGAATCCGGGATACCAAAAAAGTTGCCACGACCCTTGGTTATGGCCCCCGCTTTCTACATTCAACTGGCCAACTCCATAAGGGAGGACCTAACTCCGGTGTGTTTATTCAAATTACCTCTGATGATGCGAAGGACCTTCCCATTCCTGGCGAGTCCTACACCTTCGGGGTATTAAAAGCCGCACAGGCATTAGGTGATTTTCAGTGCCTTAATAAACGCAACCGAAGGGCCATTCGACTTCACCTGGGAAAAGATGTGGAGAAAGACCTCGGGCGCTTGGAGAAAATTTTTAAAAAATTAACCTAGGATTTTCGTAAAAAGGGGTGAGGTTATCATTGAACGATCAACCCAAAAATATCTCTTATTTAAAAATCGCGGTTGCCTGTGACCATGGAGGTTTTCCTCTAAAAGCCGAAGTGATTGAGGTCATCTTGAAAGCAGGCCACAAAGTAATCGATTTAGGAACCCACTCGCCCGCTCCCGTTGACTACCCTGACTTTGCCAAAGCCGTGGGGGAAGCCATCCAACAGGGGAGAGCGGAACGTGCCGTTTTATTATGTGGAAGCGGAGTGGGAGCCAGTGTGGCAGCCAATAAAATGCCGAATGTTAGGGCTGGATTATGCCATGACACCTATTCGGCACGGCAAGGGGTTGAGCATGATGATATGAACGTTCTCACCCTTGGCGCGCGAATTATAGGACCTGCCTTGGTACCGGAACTGGTACAAGCCTTTTTGGAAGCGGTTTTTTCCCAAGAGGAAAGGCATGTCCGCCGTTTGGAAAAGGTAAAATGGCTTGAAAAAAATCACCGCTACTAAAGGAAGGGAAAAGGCCACAGGAGATTTTCAACTTTTCCAAACATTAAAACCGGGAGGAACAATTCTTTTATTCCCGCAAAAAAAAAGAAAGGGTAGATTATGGACTTAGGGTTTATAGGTCTTGGAAAAATGGGAATGAATATGGTCACCCGTTTACAGCAAGGGAAGCATCGGGTGGTTGTATATGATCGCTCCACCGATCTTATTTCAAAGGCAGAAGCGGTGGGATGTATCGGTGCTTCATCGCTCAAGGACATGGTTTCAAAGCTTAAGGGACAGAGGATCGTCTGGATCATGGTCCCTTCTGGTGCCCCCACTGAAGAGACGGTAACCGCGGTCTCGGATCTGTTGAGTACCGGGGATATTATTATCGATGGAGGCAATTCAAAGTTTAAAGATGATCTCCGAAGAGCGCCGGAACTCAAGAAAAGAGGGATTCACTATGTCGATGTGGGAACCAGCGGGGGTATTTGGGGTTTAAAACTAGGTTACTGTATGATGGTGGGCGGAGAAGAAGCCACCGTCAAGCAGCTTGAACCGATTTTCAATACACTGGCCCCCACAGATGGATGGGCTCATATGGGAGGACATGGATCAGGCCATTACGTAAAAATGATCCACAATGGAATTGAGTACAGCATGATGCAAGGCTACGCAGAAGGTTTTGAGTTAATGTCTAAGAGCGACTATAATTTGGATTTGGCTAAAATTTCTGATCTCTGGATGCATGGCAGCGTGATTCGGTCCTGGTTATTGGAATTGGCAGTAGGTGTATTTACTCAAGACCCAAAACTGAAAAATCTGAAAGGGTATGTTCAAGATTCGGGAGAAGGCCGCTGGACCCTTTTAGACGCCTTGGATAAGGATGTTCCCGTCCCCACCCTGACGGCGTCTCTTTTCACCCGTTTCCGTTCCCGCCAGGAGGAATCCTTTGCGGAAAAGATGTTGGCAGGCCTACGCAACGCCTTCGGAGGCCATGGAGTAAAAAGGTAAAGGGAAAAACTTTGGAGGTAAAAAATGGTTGAAAAGGAACTCGGGGAGAATCAAATCGCAACCCTGGGGGGGGGACCTGTTCCTCAACCCTGTACCTTGGTCATTTTTGGAGGATCGGGTGATCTTGCTCGCCGAAAATTGGTCCCCGCAGTATATAACCTCTTGCTGGACGGCGTCCTTCCATCCAATTACGCGGTCATCGGGATCGGGCGTAAAAAAATGAGTGATCCGGATTTTCGAAAAAGCTTACGCGAGGGAATTGAAAAGTTTTCTCGTCAGGCTTTGGATGAAAAAAAATACTCTGATTTTGAACGTCGCCTCTTTTACCTTTCGGGTGAAATCGATAACCCCCAAACCTATAAAGATATTAAAACCCTTGCCGAAAAAGTGGAAAGCGAATTAAAGCTTCCCGGGCATCGCATTTTTTATTTGGCCATTCCCCCAACATCTATTTCTCCCGCCTCGGAAGGTTTAAAAGGGGCAGGTTTGGTCCAACCCGTCAACAGCGCAAAACCCTGCTCTCGCGTCATTGTGGAAAAACCCATCGGAAGGGATCTTGAATCTGCAAAACAGATTAATTCTATTTTGGGAAAGGCCTTTGACGAATCTCAGGTTTTTAGAATTGACCATTATCTTGGAAAAGAAACGGTTCAAAACCTTTTGGTTCTAAGGTTTGCCAACGGCATTTTTGAACCCCTTTGGAACCATAAATATATCGACCATGTTCAGATTACTGTGAGCGAAGAGGAAGGTGTTGGGACCAGGGCAAGCTACTATGAAGAGGCGGGAGCCCTTAGGGATATGGTTCAAAATCATATCCTTCAGCTTCTGTGTCTCGTGACCATGGAGCCACCCTGGTCGCTGGATCCTGATGTGGTACGCAACGCAAGGCTTGAGGTTCTGCGATCTCTACGCCCCATTAGAGGTAAATCGGTGAATGAATTTACCGTGAGGGCGCAATACAGCTCGGGGCTCATCAAAGGGGTGGAAGTCCCAGGATACCGTCGTGAAACCGGAATCAAACCCGACTCCACCACGGAGACCTATGTGGCACTTAAAGTCTTCATTGAAAATTGGCGTTGGGCTGGGGTTCCTTTTTATATCCGAACCGGAAAGGCCATGAAGAAACGGGAAACAGAGATTTCAGTCCACCTCAAACCCGTTCCTCAAATCCTGTTTAATTCCAATCCCGCTTTCCCTTTAGAACCCAATATTCTGGCCCTACGGATCCAACCCGAAGAGGGTTTTTCCCTTCGGATTATCTCAAAAATTCCCGGTCCGAAGGTGAAGATTCACCCTGTCAACATGGATTTCCATTATGGAGAAGCCTATTCAAAAGAATCCCCGGAGGCGTATGAGCGACTTCTTTTAGATGTCATGGCTGGGGACCCGACTCTCTTTATGAGAAGAGATGCCGTTGAAGCCGCTTGGGGATGGGTAACAGATATCCTTGAGGGATGGGAAAAAGAAGGATCCAAATGGCTTCCGGAATACCAAGCCGGGAGTTGGGGCCCTGTGGAAGCCGATCGGCTCATCGATGGGGATGCACAGAAATGGAGAATGTTATAGATGTTTTTTTCTTCCCATTTAAGAGTTAGAAGGTGTTGAAAATCTCTATGACCCGTGTAATACTTCCCGGACCTGAAGAAATAGCCCATGAGGCAGCAGATCGAATCGTAAAGATTGCCCAAGAGGTTCTTAACGAAAAACCATACTTTCGCTTTGTTTTATCCGGAGGATCAACCCCCAAGCGCCTCTTTAAGATCCTTGCAGGTGATCCATATCAAAACCAGCTTCCCTGGAACAGAATCCAATTTTTTTGGGGGGATGAGCGATGTGTACCTCCAGACCATCCCGATAGCAATTATCGGATGGCTCGAGAGGCTTTTTTAAACAGCTTAAAAATTTCAGAGGGCCATATCCACCGGCTTAAGGGTGAGGCCTCCGATCCGAATGTCTCGGCCCTAGAATATGAAGAAAACATTAGGGATCATTTCTCATTGAAGAAAACCGGGGCACCCCCTCGGTTTGATCTGATTCTTCTAGGAATGGGGCCCGATGGGCATACCGCCTCTCTTTTTCCAAACACACCTGCACTGGAAAAGACCGATCGGTGGGTCGTGGCCAATCCCGTGGAAAAATTTGGAACCACCCGTTTAACCATGACGCCCCTGATCCTCAATCAGGCCGCTTGGGTCATCTTCTTGATATCAGGTTCCGATAAGGCCCCTATTCTTTCGGAAGTCTTAGAAGGACCCTATGAACCGAAGCGACTGCCATCTCAATTGATTCAGCCGGAATCAGGAAACATGGTGTGGCTTCTGGACCGAGCAGCCGCAGATCGATTAAAGCCACAATAAGGAGAAACCCATGTGGAATAAGGGAACCACGTTTGTCCGACATCTCCTTTCAGAACAGGAGACGTTTACCACAGAGACCGGCCACTTTACCGCCCTTCTCACCCAAATTAGCCTTGCGGCAAAAATTATCGCACGTGAACTGAACCAAGCAGGTCTAGCCGGTCGTTTAGGGTACACGGGCGAGGTCAATGTCCAGGGAGAAAAAGTCAAAAAAATGGATATTTGGTCCAATGAGGTTTTCGTGGATGTTTTATCGGAAAGCCGCATGGCCTGTACATTGGTCTCTGAAGAAATGGAAGATCCGCTCCACATCAATGAAGCCTGCGATGGGGGGAAATATGTGGTGTGCTTCGATCCGATCGATGGTTCTTCCAATATTGATATCAATGGAATTTTAGGAACGATTTTCTCGGTGTTCCTTCGATCCGGTCGAAAAGGCAACCATATGGAGTCCGACGCCCTTCAGAAAGGGTCAAAGCAGATTGCCGCGGGATATGTCATGTATGGTCCCAGCACCATCTTGGTTTATACCACAGGGCAAAGCGTCAACGCCTTTACATTGGACATTAATACCCGAGTCTTTATGCTCTCCCACCCCAATATTCGAATTCCTAAGCGTGGTAATACCTATAGTGCCAACGAAGGGCATTATCACCGATGGCACCCAGAAACTCAGAAAGTGGTGGACTACCTCAGGACCCCCCATAAAGAATCAGGCCGCCCCTATTCCCTTCGATACGCAGGTTCTCTAGTGGCGGACTTCCACCGGACCCTTTTTGAAGGAGGAATTTTCCTGTACCCTGCAGATGCGGACGACCCAAAAAAACCCACCGGGAAATTGCGGCTTCTCTATGAAGCCTCACCCATGGCCTTCCTCACAGAAACAGCCGGGGGCCGAGCCAGCACAGGGACAGAAAGGATTTTAGATATTCAACCCACAACCTATCACCAGCGTGTACCATTAATCATCGGCAGTTCCGAAGATGTGGCACTCGCGGAAGATTTTTATGCTCATCGTCGCTAAGGAGGATTTCAATGAATAAACGTGTTCAGGAAATATTGGGATGGTATAAAAGCGATAATCCAGGAACGCTGACAAACCTTGCCCGTTTTATGAATCATGGCATGTTAGCCGGTACGGGCCGGATGGTCATCCTTCCCGTAGATCAAGGATTTGAACATGGACCTGCCCGGAGTTTTGCTGTAAACCCCCCTTCCTACAACCCACGCTATCATGTCGAATTAGCGCTTGAATCAGGGTGCAATGCTTATGCGGCTCCCCTTGGGTTCCTTGAAGCAATTGCGGGGGATTACCCCGGTGAAATTCCGCTGATTTTAAAACTTAATAACCATGATGTTTTACAAGATGAAAAAGACCCCATTTCAGCCGTAACGGGATCAGTAAAGGACGCCCAGCGATTGGGATGCACAGGCGTAGGGTTTACCATATATCCCGGCTCTGCACATCGTGTGGAAATGTACGAACAACTTCGTGAAATTACCGCGGAAGCAAAAGCCGTTGGATTGGTTTCGGTGGCTTGGTCTTACCCGAGGGGGGCAGCCATTAGTAAAGAGGGAGAAACCGCCGTTGATGTCGTTGCCTATTCCGCACAAATAGCCGCCCAACTAGGGGCACATATCATCAAGGTAAAACTTCCTACCGCTCATATTGAACAAAAAGAAGCAAAAAAGGTATATGAAAAGGAAAAGATTCCAGTGGAAACCCTGGCTCAACGGGTACGTCATGTGGTCCAGAGTACTTTTGAGGGGAGGAGAATTGTCATTTTTTCGGGAGGAGCCACCAAGGAGGACGACAAAGCCGTTCTCGATGAAGCGAGGGCCATTCGGGATGGAGGTGGCTTCGGATCTATTATTGGGCGAAATTCATTTCAACGGCCAAAAGGAGCGGCCATCAAACTATTGACCCAAATTATGAATATCTATTCCGAAAAGACAAAATAACCAAACAAAGGAAACAGTGATGATTCTTGCAGGAGACATCGGAGGAACCAAGACTATTCTTTCGCTCTATCGTAACCATTCAGGATCCCTTGAGCAGGTGAATGAAGAGGTTTTTAAAAGCCAGGAATTTTCTCAATTTGAAAAGGTTCTAAACTTATTCTTAGAAAAATACAAAAACGAAAAAATCGGAGCCATTTGCATTGGTGTGGCTGGCCCCGTGAAAAACGGACGCTGTGAGACCACAAACCTCCCTTGGGTTCTTGATGAAAAAGAAATTAGTAAAGCATGGGGAATTCCGAAGGTAAAACTGCTCAATGATCTGGAAGCTGCCGCTTATGGAATGCTCTTTTTACCTTCTCATGAAATGGCGGAGCTTAATAAAGGGACTCCTTCTTCGGGAAAAGGTAACATCGCCGTCATTGCGGCAGGAACAGGGTTAGGGGAGGCCTTTTTGTGTTGGAATGGCAGTGATTATATTCCCATCGCTTCAGAGGGGGGGCATACCGATTTTGCACCCCAAAGCGATCAAGAAATTGAGCTTCTGAAGTTTTTACGTTCGGAACTCGGCCATGTCAGCTATGAGCGTATTCTTTCTGGCCCAGGCATATTCAATATTTATCGTTTTCTTCGAGCCATAGGATCCTATCAGGAACCGGATTGGTTAAAAGAGAGACTTCAAAGTGGTGATCCAAGTGCAACGATCACACAAATCGGCTTGGCTGGAGAGAATGATCTCTGCGTGGAAACACTCAATTTATTTGCTTCTATTTACGGGGCCGAGGCAGGCAACCTTGCTCTCAAAGCCCTGTCCATTAGTGGGGTTTTTATTGGCGGAGGAATTGCTCCCAAGATTTTTGAAAAGCTGGAAGATGGAACCTTTATGAAAGCTTTTCTTGACAAAGGCCGATATTCAAAACTTTTAAAACAGATCCCTGTAAAAGTTTCCCTCAATAGCCGGGCCCCCCTAATTGGGGCAGCCTATTATACAGCCCGCCTTTAATCCCTATCCTTACATAAGATAAACCCTCCGGTTAAATTCTGAACTTTATTAAACCCCAGTTGCAAAAGAATGCGGGTCGCCAGGTAACCCCTTAAACCCACTTTGCAATACACCACCGTCTCAGCCTGAGGATCCAGTTCATGAAGCCGGTCACGCAATTCATCCACCGGAATCAGTTGGGCTCCGGGAATTTTTCCCTGCTCATACTCTTTTCGGGTCCTCACATCCACCAGTTGAATGGCATCCCCTCGATCCAGCCTGGACTTCAACTCTTCACAGGTAATGGTTTGAGTCTCTCCCCTTAAGGTATTGGAGGCCACAAACCCGGCCATGACCACGGGATCCTTCGCAGAGGAAAATTGAGGGGCATAAGCCAAATCCAAATGTTCTAAATCTTCAACCCGCATTCCGGCCATAATAGCCGTGGCAATCACGTCAATCCGCTTATCCACCCCATGGGTTCCCACGATCTGAGCCCCTAAGATTCGGCCGTTTTTTTTCTCGATGATCAATTTAATATGGACCGCCGTCGCTCCCGGATAATATTCCGCATGATCTAGAGGATGAATCACAGAAACGTAAAAATCCAATCCATGACGTTTTGCCTCCTTCTCGGACAGGCCGGTTTTTGCGGCAGTAATTCCCATTGATTCAACGATGGCCGTTCCCAAGGCCCCTTTAAATGCCATGTTTCCCCCAGCCGCATTGGCTCCTGCAATCCTTCCTTGTTTATTGGCGGGCCCTGCCAAGGGAATCCGGGTGGGTTTTCCCGTAACCAAATGCAAGGTCTCCACGGCATCCCCCGCCGCAAAAATATCCGGATCGGATGTTTGTTGATGGGAATTGACCACTATCCCTCCGGATAAACCAATTTCTAATTTTGCCTCTTGGGCCAATCGAATTTCCGGGCGGACACCGATGGATAAAATGACCAAATCGAAAGGTAGTCGCTTTCCGCTTTGTAGTTCCACCTCAAAAGCCTTTTCCTCCCCATTGACCTCTTGGGTTGAAAAAGCTTTTATCCCATCCCCGAGAACCAAATGAATCCCCTCATCCCGTAAATGATCGGCGATCAGTCGGGCCATATCCATATCAAAAGGAGGTAACACTTGAGGTTCCAGCTCCACCACCGTCACCTCAAGACCCCTTCGTTTTAGGGCTTCAGCAGATTCCAGGCCAATAAAACCCGCCCCAATCACAAGGGCTTTTTTAGGTTTTAATTGATCAATGGTCAGTTTAATTTTGTCTGAGTCGGGAACTGTTTTCACTAAAAAGATATTTTCCGCCTGAATGCCGGGAAGAGGTGGAACCACGGCACCCGCCCCGGGGGCCAAAATCAATTTATCATAGTTTTCTTCTATTTCTTCCCTATTCAATAGGTTTTTCACCAAAACTTTTTTATCCTTCCTTCGAATGGCCGTGACCTCATGAAAAACCTTAACCTTCACCCGAAACCGTTTCCAGAAGCCTTCCGGCGTTTGGAGGAGAAGCTCATCCCGATCCTCAATGTCCCCTCCGATATAATAAGGCAAACCGCAATTGGCAAAGGAAACATAAGGTCCTTTTTCAAAAATAATGATCTCGGCCTTTTCATTGGTTCTGCGGGCTTTGGCCGCAGCACTGGCCCCTCCCGCAACACCCCCCACAATTACAATTTTAACCGACTGCATATCTCCCTCCCAAAAAAACCCTAGAAAAAAACTAGCCCAATTAATAATTTGGGTCTTCGTGTAATCGAGTGGGCAAAAATTGTTAAAAAGTGTTTAAGGTCCATACAGGGCAAGGGTCAAGTCAAAGTCATTCTGTGGTTGAAGCCTTTGAAGTATTAGAGGTTCCTGCAAAATCCAGTTCGTCATTCCCGAATGGTTTTATCGGGCCCGCCTGCCGGTAGGCAGGAATCCAGGATTCAAAAAATCAACATCTTCTGGATTCCCGCTTTCGCGGGAATGACGGGAAGGGCCTGGATTTCCGCTTTCCCCTGCCTGCAAGTGCCCGCCGGACAGGCGGGTAATGACAAAATTTACCCACTCACTTCCACGATGAGCC
>DASWJH010000042.1 GCA_036397255.1 Nitrospiria bacterium | reverse complement strand
TTCAAAAAATCAACATCTTCTGGATTCCCGCTTTCGCGGGAATGACGGGAAGGGCCTGGATTTCCGCTTTCCCCTGCCTGCAAGTGCCCGCCGGACAGGCGGGTAATGACAAAATTTACCCACTCACTTCCACGATGAGCCCTTTATTTATTTAAAAGGTAAGAAGCGTTAGATTTCTCCCTCAGTCGATATAATGCCATGGAGGTTAAAAGGAAAAATGAAAACTCTCTTCATACATACTAAATTAATTTTAATTCTTTTTATGGTTATTGGACTTTTTTCTTGTCTAACCCTCACAGCCTGCAGTTCCAAATCAAAGGAAAGGAATGTAATCCTTTTTGACCACCTTTCAAAAGAAAGTGAAAAAGGATTTATTGATGTTTATTGCACACGGTGCGTGACGGGATGGGCCATTTACCGTTCTGAGAAAGGCCAAGAAATGTTGTTGGGACAGCGGCAGTTAGGGAAGAAATTATCAGAAACCCTCCGGGCACCCACAAGAATGAGGCGAATTCGGATTGCTCTTCCTCCGGGATCTCACGAAACTACAATCAAACTTCTCCCCCAATCCCTCGTGAACACCATTGGCGATGTTGGGGGACACATTTCCGAAAAGGTAACGGTTCGGGTGACAAAAGGTCAACTGACACCCCTTCGAATCGATTTTAAACGAAAAACGGAAAGACAATTTTCATGGGAAGTTAATGAAGGACCGGTTTTACCTTTTAAAATTAATTCTGACTCTCTTAAAACCTTGGAAGAAAACCTTAATGATCAAAACTGGGAAAAACGATGGTTTGCCGCCCAAATCCTGGGTCACTACGCAGGAGCCCTTCCAAACCCGATTCTCACCCGTTTGACTGAGTTATCGGGTAGGAATGAATATAGACGCTGTATAAAATTAGCCAAAGTCGAAGAATGCTCTCTGATCCGGGAGTCCGCATTACAAACACTGGAAAAATTTTTGGATTAAACGGCTTTTCTTATACTTAGACCCACCTCTAAAAAAAATTCTTTTTTTCTCTAATTCTTAACTTCAAGATTTTCCTGCCGGAGGTCCTGATCCCAATAGCATTGCCATCCATTGGGTGTCCTCCCGGCTATCGAGGGCAATTTTTACCATCATGGTCAAGGGAACGGACAACACCATTCCCACCGGCCCAAGCACCCACCCCCAAAAAACCAATGAAAGAAAAACCACCAAAGGCGATAACCCAAGACTCCTTCCCAAAAACCGGGGTTCAACCACGTTACCCATCACCACATTAACCGCAACGTATCCGCTGATGACTAAAAAAGAAGGAACAATCCCCAGATCAATCAATGCGAGGACCACTGCGGGAACAGCCGCGATGATGGAACCGATATTAGGAATAAAGTTTAGAACAAAAGCCAAAAACCCCCAAAGCAGAGGAAAATTCACACCCAAAACCGCAAGCCAACCGGCAATGACTAATCCTGTAATAAGACTAATAATGGTTTTAATCACCAGGTAGCTCTGAATTTTTTGACTGAATTTGTCAAAATGAACAAACGTTGCTTTTGGCCCCAATGCAGACCTTAATTTGGTTGGAAAACCTGCTGCCTCCAATAAAATAAAAATGACTGTGAGTAGAATTAAAACGGAATTGCTGAGCATGCCCCCTAAACCGCTCAAAAGGCCACCAATTAGATCCATGGCGGAACCGGGATTGATTGATTTTAATAATCCTTTCTCCGTAATATTGAACCCTGTTTTCGCAAGCCCTTGGAGCACCTCGTTTTTTCCCTCTGTTAGTCGCTCCTGATATTCTGGCAAAGCCTTTGAAAAATCATCAAGAGACATACCGATGATGGCGGCCGCTCCAATCCCAGCCAAAAAAATAACGACAAAAATGATCAATAACGCACCCAGGATTGGAATGCGTTTTCGCTGCAACCAAAATAAGGATGGAGCAAAAATTAAAGCGATAAATCCCGCCAGAAGAAAGGGAACAACAATGGATTGTGCCGCACGGAGTCCTGCGATGATGATCACCAGAGAAGCCACTGAAATTAATATCCAAATGATAGGAGAGGTTTCGTTAGATTTCATCACAGAAAAAGATAACGGTTATTCTAATATCCTTTTAATCAGATCCCTGAGCGTTATTAAGTCCCTTTTCACATCCACTCCAATGTGAACCCTTAAAGCCCTTCTGCCCCGATCGGCTAAAACCTGAAAATCCCCCCGGGCCTGTGCGTTTTTGACAATTCCAAAGGAAAATTTTTGACCTGGAATCGCTACATCTTTTTCATTTTCACAAGTAATCTGTAAAAAAACTCCTGAATTTGGCCCCCCTTTGTAGGCTTGGCCTGTGGAATGAAGGAAACGGGGTCCAAATCCAAGACAGGTTGCCACCTGTTTTTTATCCCGAACAGCATGCCTTATTTCTTGTAGGACGTCAAAATGGGCCGAATTCATTTCGATATAGGCCAAAACACCAAAATAATCCCCAGGGGTTAGCCGATTTAAATGGGCCTTGAGAAAACCGAACAAGGTTTTTTCATTTCCCAACTCTTTTAAAAGAGCCTTTTCATTTTTTGGATCTGCAAAAAGTTGTAGGGGTCCCTCTTTTAAAATCGGGGCCTCCGATGGAAGGAAACCATTTTTTTCAAATTCACCGGTCAATTTTTTTGTTTCAATTTTACTGGCTTCAACGTCCGGTTGGTTAAACGGGTTAATCCTAAGGATGGACCCTACAACAGCGGTTGCAATTTCCCACCGGAAAAACTCCTGGCCTAAATTATAAATTTCTTCAACAAATATTTGAATCACCGGTTGTCCAGCATTAGAGAGGGCTTCCACTGCCCTTCCTTGTGCCTCATCGGGGTCCCCTTTCAAGTGCAAGTAAACAAAAACACGATCCTCCCCATAAAAATTGGGGGACATAACCTTTTCCAAATCCACCGGAATGATAGCCTTTCCTTCTTTTCCCGTGGATTCAGCCACAAGCTGTTCCAGCCAGCCCCCAAGAGCCCTAAGTCCGGGTGATGCGATGATGGTTACCTTGTCTTTTCCCCGGGAAGCAAGCTCTCCCAAAATGATGCCTAAAGTCACGCCGGGGTTTTCCCTGACCGGAACTGAAGGGGAGCAGGCTAAAACCATCTCTTGGGTATGGTTTAAAAAATTGATCATGTCCAACCCCATAATCGCTGCGGGAATCATTCCGAAATGAGAAAGGGCGGAATAACGGCCCCCGATACTGGGGACACCCATAAAGATGTGGCGAAATTTTTCTTCCCGGGCCATTTTTTCCAATTTGGAACCGGGGTCGGTAATTGCAATAAAACAACTACCCGGATGTTTAGGGTTCACATCATCTTTGACCCTTTTAAAAAAATAAGATTTAAAAATATTGGGCTCCAATGTGCTACCCGATTTACTGGAAACAATGAAAATGGTATGGGTGAGATCAACCTTCTTCTCAAAGGCAACCACTTGTGCAGGATCCGTGGAATCCAAAACATGGAATTCAGGAAAACCCTTTTGCTTTCCAAAGGTAGCCTGTAAAACTTCCGGACCTAAACTCGATCCACCCATCCCCAACAGAAGGGCATGGCTGAAGCCAGAACGTTGAACCTCGTTTGCGATATCCAAAAAAGAGGGAATGTTTTTTTTCTGATCCTCCACAATAGACAACCACCCCAACCAATGGGCCTCATCCGTACCGCTCCATAGATTTGGGTCTTTCTCCCATAAGCGTTGGATCTTTCCACCTTCTTGCCATTTTTGAAGGGACGTTTCAATGACGGGTGTGAGGTCCTTCGGGAGATTTTGAGTTTGCGGGTTTACCATTACCGTTCACCCTCCTTTCTTTAAATGCTCTTTGGCAGCGGCCAAAACATGATCGGCAGTAAAACCAAACCTCTTTTGAAGAGCCTTCAAGGGAGCGGAAGCACCGAAGGATCTCATTCCGATACAACGCCCATTGGTTCCAACATACTTGGCCCAGCCAAAAGTAGAAGCCTGCTCCACCGATATACGGGCCGTGACCTCTGGTGGAAGGACGCTTTCGCGATAGCCCGGATCTTGATCATCAAACAACTCCCAGGAAGGCATACTCACCACTCTGGCTTTGATTCCTTCCGCTTTTAGTTTTTCATATACTTCCAGGCAAAGAGAAACTTCACTTCCTGTTGCCAACAATAAAAGATCGGGTTGGCCATCCACAGCATCGGCAAGGATGTAGGCCCCTTTTGCCAAACCCGATGCAGGTGCATATTTCGTCCGGTCAATGGTGGGCAAGGCCTGACGTGTGAGAATTAAAGCAACGGATTCGTGGTAGAGCATCATTATCACCTTCCAAGCCTCCACCACTTCATTGGCATCTGCGGGGCGAAGAACAATCAACCCCGGAATAGACCGCAAGGAAGGCAAATGTTCAATGGGCTGATGAGTTGGGCCGTCCTCACCGACACCGATGGAATCGTGTGTAAAAATGTGGATCGCGGGAATTTCCATCAACGCACTGAGGCGAATGGCGGGACGTGCATAATCAGAAAAAATTAAAAAACCGGCTCCATAGGGCCTAACCTTTACCAAACCCATCCCATTTAAAATAGACCCCATGGCATGCTCCCGAACTCCAAAATGCACGTTTCTCCCACTGTAATCCTCAGAACTAAAGTCACCGGCTCCGTCAAACTTGAGTCGGGTCTTGGTGGAGGGATCCAAATCAGCGGCCCCCCCCATGAGCCACGGAATGTTTTTCGTAATGGCGTTTAACACCTGGCCGGAGGACTCCCGGGTGGCCAACCCCTTTTCATCTGCTGGGAAGTCGGGCAGATCTTTATTCCACCCTTCGGGCAATTCTCGATGCTGCATTTTATAGAGATGGTCCGCCTGGAGGGGATATTTTTTTTGATAATCCTTAATTTTTTTAAACCAGTCATCCCGCAACGCCCTACTCCGTTTACCGATTCCTTCTTTAAAAAAAAATCATAAACCCCTTCAGGGACTAAGAACTGAGCGTCTTCAGGCCAGCCATAATTTTTCTTTGTTAATTTAATTTCTTCTTCCCCCAGGGGTTCACCATGGGCTGCGCCGGTATCCTGTTTGTGCGGTGCGCCATAGGAAATATGGCTGTCAACAATAATGAGTGTCGGCCGGTCATTGGTATTCAAAAAGCCTTGAAACGACTTCTCCAATATTTCTAAATCGTTGGCGTCACCCACATGAGTGACATTCCACCCGTAACCGATGAAGCGGGTGGCCACATCTTCACTAAAGGTCAAGGAGGTATTTCCTTCAATGGTAATGCGGTTGCTATCGTATATCCAACACAAATTGGAAAGTTTGAGATGGCCCGCAAGAGACGCAGCCTCCCCAGTTACCCCTTCCATCATGCACCCATCCCCGCATAAGGCATACACACTGAAATCAATTAATTTATCAAAGCCAGGTCGGTTAAAATATTAACCCATCCACCGTCCGGACAGGGCCATCCCAACACTAGTGGCCACCCCTTGTCCGAGGGGGCCTGTGGTGGTTTCAACACCGGAGGTCCACCGATATTCTGGATGTCCCGGGCGGGGGCTGTCCAACTGACGAAAATTTTTAATCGCATCTAACGGGACGGAAACTTCCCCCAAGGCTTCATAATCCTTACTGACTGCCTTCACCCGGCACAAATGAAGAAGGGAGTAAAGAAGCATAGATGCGTGACCGATTGACAGGACAAACCGGTCCCGGTTTGGCCAAATCGGATCTTGAGGATCAAATCGGAGAAAACGTTGCCACAAACAATAGGCGACAGGAGCTAAAGCCATCGGGGTCCCCGGATGCCCTGATTTTGCCGCTTGGACGGCATCCATGGATAATGTTCGGATCGTATTGATGCACAACGTATCATTTTAATCCTGCTTTTTTTTAGTTTGGTTTCCATTTTCTCCGACCTCCCTCACCCTCTTGAAAGAATTATTCTATTAAAATGTTTTCCCCCCAATTTACAATGAAGCCTTTTTAAAGGTCTTACCTATCCATACTCGTCCCAAAATCACTTTTTAAATATGTTTAACCGCGGAGGAAGGCTGATCCGTTTGATAGATCAAATGGACATCTTCGGGGTCAATGGTTCCCTCGCTCAATAGGATCTCCCGAATAAAACTTCCTAGGTAGGCCCAAGAATAAAAGGAATAGAGCAAAACTTCAACCGGTAAATGAAAGACTTTTCATTTAGGGTCAATGGAAGGGTTTTAAAAGGAAAAAGCCGTTTCGATCTAAACGATGGATCACGGGCTTCAAACAGCAGAAATTTAAAATCCAATTGACAACAACACTTCCGGATATACCACGGAACAGGATTTGTAAATACTTTCCTCACAGTTCAATAGCCTCTCATAAACAACACCCACACCCACATAGGCATTGGGGCCTATTGTGTTAAAAAATCCTCCACGAAATCCAAAAGAGTCAAAATCATCCAGTTCCTCAATAAAGGTACGGCTGTAAAACCTCCCAACGTAAGGGTTGATCGCCGGAGTCAAAGGTATTACATATCTAATTCGAGGACTCACTTTATAGATTCGGGGATCATTTCCAAACCACGCTTCAAAATCAAGACCCGATTCCAATCCATTAAATAAGTAGTATCCCATCCCTCCCCCCAGAACAAAATAGGTTTGGTTAAAAGCACGGCCAGACCCACCAAGAATGGACCCTCGAAGGCTTCCTTGAGTAAAATCTCCGGCTTCCGCTTGAACCTCCGCAAATGCCGGTCTTTCGTAAAAAAAAGGAATACATAATAAAACCAGGATGATCACCTGTGTAAACAACCCAGAACACAACCCTTTTTTAAGTTTTCCAAAAATCATTTTTCCCCTTTCTCACTTTTGGGTTTCTATCTCCTATTTGGGCTTTCTATTGCGGGAAAAGACTTTAATAGAATTAACAGGAAGGGATCAATTGGATTTTTTACGATTCAGAGAAGGCGATCACGGCCTTCCGAATGAAAAAGGAAGTTTTAAAAATTTTCCCCTCAAACCTCCCACCTTCCGCCCCAACTAATCAGAGAGAAGATAATAGGGTCCTTCCCGTGCAATCTTGATCCACCAACCCAATTTTAGTTTTTGGTTTTCAGGGATTTTGGTGAGCAGTACAAAAGGAGAAGGCATTTGGGAAGGACCCCTATTCCCAAAAAAACCACATCTGGCTCCGGGAAGGCAATCTGCTAAAAGAATACGAGATCTTTTTAAGATTTTCCACGGACCCAAATTTGAGAATTTTTCATTTAGGCCCCTTGGTACTTATTTAAACAAACGGAGGGTGTAGCCCCACTTAATATTCCTAAAAAAAGGGCCGAGAAATCAGGGAAAAAACAAAGAAGAAAAAATTAAGAACCGGCCGGATTCCTTTTATTCCCCGTGTGTTTTCACGCCGGGCGAAACATATTTATTTCCCTTTAGCACTGTTTCAATTCCATGCATTAAATCCGACCCCACCTATCGTGTGAGTACAAACCCTGAAACACCCTCTTCAAAAGCTTTTTTCAAAACAATTGGTTCATCATAAAGGCTTAAAACAATCACTTAAATATCAAAATTCTTCTTTTTGAACACCTGCATCAAATTTGAACCGTTATTAAAAAATAAGGAAAAATCAACGACCAGTACATCCGGCTTTTGGTTTTGAACCGCCATCGGCAGCGAATTAAAATCGAAAACCGTTTCCACAACCTCGTAAGAAGGTTCAACCAAACCCTTAATACTCTCCGCCATGAGTTGATGACGATCCCCTATGATTAAACGCGCTCTTTTCACGGAACCCCTAGATTTAAAAATAAATGGGTGGCTTTGGAGAAAAATGTCTCAGGATAAGGGTGGCATTTTTTTGGGCCAAACCGTTGACTCTGGTTTAAGCTGAATTTTGCCTTGAAATGGATTAAACAAAATTCTAACCCCTGAACCACAAATCATCCAAAATTTCTAAACTTTAAATAGAATAACAGTCGAAAGACTGTAAAGAAAATTCGTAAATCTACCAGTTTTTCAGTAATTATTTACGCGGGTGGATTTAAAAGGAAGGGAAAGGTAAAGGCCAATAGGGCCGTGTATAAAGGATGTATTGCCGTGATCCAGGATATTTAAATCCTTTTTACTTTTATTGTAGGAAAGAGGTTTAAGCAAGGTCAAAATTAGAAATGGTCCGGAATGGATCAATTCAGGAAAAGTTTTTCTATTGACCACAGGCGAGACAACTCCAAACCGAGTGACTTTTTCCAGGGTGGATTACTTTTTCTTGGGGCTCATATTGATGGTACCAAAGGCATTCAAGATTGTAAGCATCCATTGCGGTGCGTGTGTGCTCAAAGAAGAACCTTAATATTGGGTTAGGAGCATGTTGCTTCATTTTGCCCCGGAGATCATCATCAGAACGGCCCACGTAGACCCCCTTATTATTTGTTCCTAAAATAATATAGGCTCCGGGGGATCTGCCCACAAAGGATTCAAGGGAATCTAACGTCAAGGGATATGGCCCTTCCAAGGAAAACCTTTACCTCCCAAAAACAGAGTCTTTTTTTTCTATTTTCCTGTCTAAAGTGAACTAATCCTTTTTTGAAACCGGTGGCGAAGAACATTTAACGCCCAATACCTTCCAAACCGGACCATAACCGATAATGCCGGAAAAAAGAAAAAAGAAGCCTATGGTGTAGGTCGCGATGGTCCAGTTTTTGTCAAACTCAATAAAAATTCCTATCCCTAATATTGCCCCACTGGATAATATTCTTATGATTCGTTCATTTAATCCAACATTGCTCCACATCCAAACTCTCCTTAAAAACAAACTTCCATAAGAAGGAATGGACCCCGTAAAAGAACTATTTAAGGTCCATGTATCCCATGGAAAAATTGAAACCCAGAAAACCACCTTATTGTTTTTTTCCTATTGATCGACTTCCTAAATTTTAGGTAAGGAATTTACAGAAGGAGATCATTTATGACAACCCGTAAAACTACTTGTTTTTTAATTTTTTTACGAGTTTTTACCCACATTGAAAGAAATGGGTTTAACCTAGGTTTTTAAGGTTTTAATCATTGTTACCTTTCGTCAAACTCCTTTTCATCATCTCCTTTTGACTTCGGAACAAAAAGAACCTTATAATTTGGTCCCGTGATTTATTTTGGATTGTTTTTACTGTTTCTATCCATCTCAAGCCTTATTTTGAGTTTTTTCTGGGCCAGGGGAAGAGCTTTCCTCTTGGTGGTGGCCTTTTTTGCACTTTTAAACAGCACCATTGCGGTTCCGCTAAACTGGCAATCCTTATTGAAAGGAAAAGGTTTTTGGCTCGAACCCATCACCTCTAAAGCACCCCCCATTCCATTAGAGCAACTGGCCCTGCCCACCGACTCCCCCAAGATGATTATTAAAAAAATGGGGTGTTATGTTTGCCATAAAATCCCCTTCTTTCCTGATTCCAGAGAAAGTGAATACGGGCCCATCTTAATTACGGGTTCAACGTCTAACCTGATCATCGCTTCTCCCGGATACCAAGAACAGGTTCATAACGGAAAAGCAAAGGCAACCACCGCCAAGGAGTATATTAAGGAGTCTATTCTTAACCCCAGTGCATTTATCCTTCCGGGATATGAGGATCCCAAAAACCCTGAACTCTCATCCATGTATCGTTTCTACGGAGAGCGTTTTACGGAAGGAGGCCTAGAGGTCCTGGTGGATTACCTTTTAACCCTTACCGCTGAAGATGCCATGAATGACGGGCTAATCATAGGACATCAATAGACCCACCTTTTTTCCTTTTTAAAAAACCCCTTCCTCATCTTCTCTTTTTACACATCCATGAAATACCTTCAATATTCATCGACAATTCATCCCCATTTCATCAAATTTTAATGTTCCCTTTGCTAAGGTATTGCCATCAAAGAGTGAAAACCCATGATGGATGGATTTAAAAAAAATTTAAGGAGGAAAGCAATGAAAATGGCATATTCAAAAAAGGTAAAAACAATGGGGCTCATTGGATTACTGTTGGGAATGATTTTTGTAATTTCTGCCTGTGGAAGTGGAGGAACATCTGATGGGGTTTCAGGAAGTGGTACCCTTTTTATTACCGATAACCTCAACGATGATTACAACCAGGTGATTGTGACCCTTTATAAAGTCGAGCTGGAGCGATCCGCAGATCAGGCACGGGTAACGGTTTTTGATGATCCTCAAGGAATCACTTACGACGTTCATGAGCTGGACGGAATTCTCAAACGGCTCCCCAATGCCTCTATTCCCACCGACAGCTACAATAGGGTCCTTATCACCCTGGGACAAGAGATTATTCTGGTGGATAAAACGGGAACAGTGCCGAATCCCAATCCCCTTCTGGCCCAAAACGGATGGACCATCTGCAACAACAGTCAATGCGTAATAGATATTTCGGGTCAACTGGATGTTTCGGAGGGACAGCGGGTGGGATTGGATTTTGATCTGAAACAATTTACTTATGATCCTTCAACGAATTCGGTCACCGCATGGATCGTTTCGGATCATGACGGATCAGGGCATACCGATTACGTAGAAGAGAAGGAGGATCACTTCGATCTGAAAGGGGTGGTTCAATCCGTTCAAAATGGCCAATTTGATTTAACGGTCCTGAAGGCAGAACATTTTTCCCTTGGGACAAACCTTATCACGGTGGCAGTCAACAATCAAACCGCCTACACCTGTGATGAGGATGATGATCTGGGAACCTGCAAAATTGTTGCCTTCTCCAATCTTCAACCCGGAATGAGGGTAGAAGTCTATGGAAATTGGGATGGTTCGATGTTTCAAGCCACACGTGTTGAAGGGGACCATGATATGGATATTATTGCTTTCTGTCAGCAGGAGGGAAGGTCCATGGCCGATTTTTCCGGGTTCACTCTGAAAAAAGAATTGGAAGGCTCATTCTCTTATCAGGTTAATCAGGCCGATTCTGTTATAGAAGTACAGGGTCAACATATTCTTCTCGCCAATGAAACCCAAATCAAAACGGAATCTGGTGACATCGAGAAAAGAATCTGTTCCGACCAAATCCCCGCAACCGCTCAAAAAATCGACCTGGAATTTTTTGAGGCAAAGGATGGGATGGGAAATAGGGTCCTCATTGCCAAAAAGGTGGAGTTTAAAGTTTAAGCAGTAAAAAACCTAAAACAAGGAGGCAAAAGCATGAATCAGAAAAATATGAATCGGTTTTTAGGGGTGTTTGCTGTAGGGGTTCTGGTGGCCCTAACGGGGGTTCCAGCCTTTGGCGGACAGACTCCGGTTCAAAAAGAGAAAAAAGAACACGTCCACCAGTATATCGTTAGTAGCGTAGAAAAAATCAAGGGTGAAACGGTCATTCTAAAAACAAATTCAGGCAACCGAACCCTCAGCGTTAAGGATTTCGAAGGAGAACAAATTTCGGATGTCCATGAGGGAGATCGTTTCCTGTTGAGGGTGGAAGAGGGAAATCAAATTATTGACATAGACCGCATTATCGGGCCAGGTGTTGAGTTCCATCCTGAAGCCCACCAAAAACTAAAAGGGAATCTGGTGGACTATGACCGTGAATATAAGATCATCACGCTCAAAATGGCCAATGGAGCGGCAAACAATTTTAAATTAAAAGAAGTCGCCGCTACCAAAATGAACCAGGTCAAATTAGGAGCCGCCATTGAAATAGAGATTGATGAGGAAAACGGGTTTGTGAACGATTTCCTTGTGGACTAAGTTTTAGGGTAAAAAAACCTTTAGGCGGGATCCAAAAGGTCGAACCTGGCCTTTTTTTCCGCCCCTTTTTTTCGGCCTATCCCCCAATAAAAATTGAAACCTTAAAAACCTATGTCCTTTTCAAATAGAGTGAACTTAAGTTAAAATAGCACCATGCGATTATTAATTGTGGAAGATGAAAAAGATCTAGCCAAAATCCTCCAAAAAGGGCTACAGGAAGAAGGCTATAGTGTTGACCTATGCTTTAGATGGCGAAGAAGGGTTATATATGGCCCAGGAGGGTTCCTATGATGGAATAATTTTGGATATTCTCCTGCCTAAAATAAATGGGCTCAATATCCTCAAAACCTTGAGGGAAAAGGGGATTTCAACACCGGTCATCATGCTTACAGCCAAAGATTCTATCCCTGATAAAATTACTGGACTGGATTCCGGGGCCGATGATTATCTCAGCAAACCCTTTGAGTTTGGGGAACTTCTCGCCCGCCTTCGGGCTTTAATCAGAAGAAAATTTTCGGAAAAACGCCCCCGCCTCAAAGTCCTTGACCTTGAATTAAACCCTTCCCAAAAGGAGGTCGTCCGGGCAGAAAAATCGATTCCTTTGACGGCAAAGGAATTTACCCTTTTGGAATTCTTGGTATACAACAAAAACCGCGTGATTACCCAAACCGAGATCATTGACCATATCTACAACGATACCTTTGACTTGGATAGCAATGTATTCGATGTATTTATAAATAATTTAAGGAAAAAAATTGATAAAGGTTTTCCGGTTAAACTGATTCACACCATCAGAGGAACGGGGTATATGCTAAGGGACCCGGATGTTTAATTCAATTCAAACTCTTCCTATGGATCTTCCTATCTTTTTCGGCCATTCTGATCGGTTTGAATTTTATTATTTTTAAAGAACAAAAAATGGGAATTTTTTCCACAGTTGACCTTTTCTTAGATTCGAAAACCCAATTTTTCAGTGGTTTAATCGAAGTTTATCATGACGGAAGAATAGATTTTGAGCCCTTGGAGGGAAAAAAAGGGTTTCAACGAAAGGCCACCTTATATGATGTCCCTTTCTCAGGGCATTATTATCAGATATATTTTGAAGATGGAAAGCCGTTTGTCCACTCTCCCTCTTTAGGGGATTCAAGAATGGCTTTCTCCTTTGAAAAAATTAAAAAAGATGGCCAATACCTGGAAACCATTCAGAGCCCTGCAGGGGAACCGTTAAGGGTATTTGCAAAAACCGTCAAGGTTGGAAAAATCTTTCCTAAAACCTTCCACATTCAAACGGGAGAGAGCTTGAATAAAACGGAAGCCTTTCTGGCGGACCTTCGAACCAAGATGTGGATCTTCACCCCCTTTATCATTTTATTGGGCGGAACCGGAGCCTTTTGGATTGCCCGATTTTCCCTAAAACCCCTCAAGGCGTTTTCCAAAGAGGTCAGTGAAATCAGCGCCACCAATCTAAAACAACGACTGGAACACCAAAATATCAGCCAAGAACTTCAGGAGTTGGCAAAATCTTTTAACGCAACCTTGGACCGACTTGAGGAGGTTTTTACGCAGCAAAAACATTTTATTTCAAATGCCTCTCATGAATTGAGGACTCCTGTCACTGTAATTAAAAGTCATTGCGAAATCCCTCTCCGAAGGCCCCGTACCCAAGAAGAATATAAAGAAGCCTTGGAAACCATATTTAAGAATATTAAAAACTTAGAGGACCTGATCAATAAACTCCTGACCCTTTCTCGGTATGACCAAAAACCCTTTCCCATCCAAAAGAAGAAGACCGATATCGAAAACCTTCTAAACACAATCGGATTAATGCTTAAACCCATCGCCGAGAAAAAAGGAATTAAAATGCTTCTCCCACAGTATTCAAAAGCGGTGTATATTGATGGTGAAAAGGCAACCATAGGGGAATTATTCACCAATCTGATAGACAACGCCATTAAATATACCGGAAGAGGGGAAACGGTTAAAACCAACGTCTTGGAAAATGAGGACCGGGTGACCATTGAAGTGATTGATACGGGAATTGGAATTCCGAACCCCGAGTTGAAAAACATTTTTGAGCGATTTTACCGAATTGATCCGGCTCGAGGAAAAGAAACATTGGACGATTTTTCAAATGGGCATGGGTTTGGCTTGGGATTAAGTATTGCCAAAGAAATCATTGAAAACCATGGAGGGAAAATTGAAGTAGAAAGCCAATTTGGAGTAGGAACCACATTTCGCGTTTCCCTTAAGAAATGGAAGGATTAAAAATGTTTCATTGTAATAAAACCCGATAAATGGTAATTTATCTTTCAATTTAAAGGGCCCCTCCAAGAATAGAAATCCAAAAAACATGGATAAACGGTTTTTAAAACGTCTCCCCTTTAAACTCTTTATTAAATATGGAAAAGAAAAACCTTCTTTTGTGGGTTTTTCAATAGACATCTCCAAAACCGGAATTTATCTAAAATCGAATATCGCCTTTTCCACTAATACAGATCTGGTTTTAAAGGTCACCCTTCCCGATGGAAAAATAATTGGCCTGAAAGGAAGAGTGGTCTGGGAAAAAAAACTACCTGTCGAAGGAAACTCACCAGATGGCATAGGCATGGGCATCAAGATTACTCAAACGGACCCCGCCTATTTGAGTTTTATCAAGGAAGAGTCTCGAAAAAAAATGTAATTATTAAAAAATTGGATAAATTTTTCAGAAGCCCTTCTATTCAGAATTTTTTTCAAAGGATCTTCTTGAAAAAGGTTCTAAAAACAATCTTTCTTTTTCAAATTTTTTTCTCTTTTTCGGTGGGAATCATTATCATTTTCCATCCCCATGCCGCCCCCTTTAAGGGAAGGTTCCCCTTTTCAAAAATAGCGGAACCCACCCAATTTCGCTTGGAACCCTTGTCCGGGAAACATCTCCAATTATCCGTTTTATCGTTAAAGTATTATTCATTGACCTCTGAACCACCGGGTGCATTCCTTGGACACCGTAAATGTTTTCCATAAAAAATTTTTTTGAACCCATTTCCCTGGATTCCAATAAATGGCTTAGAAATGATTATGATGGGTTCGTCCCACCAATGACTCATTTGATTGGAAAAGATGGAAAACCGGTTACCAGAATAAGGGGAGAAAAAAATAGAAGGATCCTGTTATCTACGAGTTTATTCAACAACTCCTTCATTAATCCTTTAAAGATTTTCTCCTTCTTCCTCTTAGTTTCAGAGAGAGAATGTTTAAACCAAAAGGAGGAGGCATTTTGTTTAAAGAGGAAAAAACTTTCAACTTACGCTTTAGTCTAGAAGCTAACTTTTCTGAGGACTATGAAGGAGATGAAGATGGGTTGGCTTGGTTCCAGGAGTGGGAGACGCAAATGAAACCAGAAATTATCAAACAGGTCTTTCAAAGTCTTCGTCAAAATATTTTTTGGAAAGCCCATATCCGAAACCGTGGAAATTCTCCAGAGAACGAAATTGAAATTGTTATCCAAAAAGAATTCTTAAATCCAAAAAAAATTTAAAACCTGTTTATAAAAAGATTCCTGGGCAGAAACCCTTCGGGGTTGACCCAACGGCTTGTTTTTTTAAAAACCCATGTCCCAACCACTTTCACCAGAACTCCTCCTTTGGGCTTATCAACGCGGCCTTTTTCCAATGGGCGAAGAGGATGGGTCTGTGGAATGGTATTTTCCAGATCCTCGGGGGATTTTTGATCTTGAACGGTTTCACATTCCCAAACGGCTCAGGCAAACCATTCGGAAAAGGGTATTTGAAACCCGGTTTGACCACAATTTTGAAGGAGTCATGCGTGGGTGCGCGGATCGCCCGGAAACCTGGATCAATGAACCCATTATTAAGGTTTACACTGCACTTTTCCATATGGGAAAAGCCCATTCCGTTGAAGCCTATTGGAACAAAAAATTGGTGGGGGGCATATACGGGGTCAGTTTGGGGGGAGCCTTTATGGGAGAATCCATGTTTTCAAAAAAAACCGATGCCTCTAAAATTTGCCTGGTTTCTCTTGTTCAACACCTCCGAGAAAGAGAATTTTCCCTATTTGATGTTCAATTTTTAAATCCCCATCTGGTACGCTTTGGCGCCCATGAAATACCGGCAGAAATCTACCTCAAACGCCTTCATTGGGCGTTAAAACAAAACTGTTCTTTTTAATTTAAAATGGAGAAAGGGCTTATTATTCCAAAGGAAGGTGAGGGTTATTCCCCCATTCCTGCCAAGATCCCTCGTAAACCCTGACTTTTTGAAAACCAAGGTGACGGGCCACAACGTAATCATGAGAGGCACGGTAACCAGTTTGGCAATAAGTCACCACCTCTCTTGGGCTGGATTTTCCAATTAACTTCAATAGGTCCCGGGAGCCTCTCAAGGTTCCTTTTATTGGATCAATGGTTTTTTTCCAATCAATATTAATGGCTCCGGGAAGATGGCCTACCCGATGCCCTTTTTTTTTCTTTCCATTAAACTCATTGGATGACCGGGCATCTACCAATAAAACATTCGGGTTTCCCAAATGCCTTTTAATCCAATCCATATTGGCAATATGCTTTCTTTTCGGGACAGGCAAAAATCCATGAGGAAACACCCTTAGAGTTTCTTTGGAGAGGGATCGCCCTTCCTGAATCCATTTGCGAATTCCTCCATTGAGGACTTGGACCTTTTTATGTCCAAAAAATTCCAATGTAAAAAAAAGCCTAGACGCATATAGCCCCTCTTGATCATCCTACCCAATCACCCGTGTTTCCTTATGAATTCCCAAAAGAGAAAAAATGGCTTTTTCTTTTTCAAAAGAGAAAGGAAAACCATCTGGAATTTCACCATTATGAAGGGATTCTGGACTCAAAAAAACCGCTCCGGGAATATGACCCTTTAGATATTTTCTGGGGGATTGAAAATCAATAATCCGTATTTTTGAATCGGAAAGGCAGTCATTTAAATCTCGGGTCTCTATGAAGATACCGGATTTCATTTTACCCTCCTTTTATTTATAAAACCGATTATGGATTTTGAGTTTAATTGTCAAAGACAAAAAACCTTTCAGTTGCTATTTAAATTCATCTTTCGAATAAGGTGATTATCCGTATCCGTTATGAATAAAGTTCCGTGGTGGTTAAATGTCACGCCACGGGGTCCTTTTAAGTCTATCGTTAAGCCTTGTACCCCAGGACTTTTTTCCCCTTCCTTCGCTTGCATAAAAAGTGTAATGACCTGTCTGCTTTTCAGATCCACCTTTCGAATGGCATTATTGAGGGTATCCGCAACAAACATTACCTTCCCATCGGTGGCGATGTTAAATGGGGCATTGAATTTGGCTTGATCTCCTAACCCATCAACTAACCCGACCCCTTTTCCTCCAACTAATGTTTCCACCTCTTTGGTTTCACAATTTACCCTCCGGATGGCATGGTTTAAGGTATCGGCAACGTATAAATCCCCACCGTCGGAGGTTAATCCGTAAGGGAAATAAAAACGAACCTTTTCTGCGAATCCGTCTTGAATCCCAATCATTCCCGCCTTTCCCGCAAGGGTGCTCACTATTCCGGTCTGCAGATCTATCCGCCGAATCACACTATTAATGGTATCGGCCACATAAACCGCTTTCCCAATGATAGCCACCCCCCGCGGAAAATTAAACTTGGCTTCCCCTCCTTTTCCATCCGCATAACCTTCCTCTCCTTTTTGACCGGCCAATGTGCTCAGAATTCCTTTTTCCAGATCAAACCGGCGAATGGTATGATTAAACGTATCGGCAATATAAAGATATTTTCCATCGGTGGCAATTCCTTCCGGAAAATCAAGAAGTCCTACTTCTCGGTTCCCATCACGGGCCCCTCGTTGTCCCGGAATGCCCACCACAGTGCTGACTTTTCCGGTCTGTGTATCCACCTGCCGAATTAAGGAATTATAGCTGTCCGCAATAAAGAGATACTTTCCACTGGCCACCCCGTTTACCGGGTAATTAAATAAAGCTTTGTTCGCCGACCCGTCTTGAAAACCGGGAGACCCGGATTTGCCAACCACAAAAAAACTATTTTCTCCATTATCCTCTTTTACGCGTTGAGAAAATAAATTTTCGGGTTTTGAAAGGCAACCACTAATAAAACCAAAATGGATAATTAAAAAAACCAACAAACCTTTAAAAAAGTCTTTTATCTGTTTAATAAACTATCCCCCCTATCCGTCCCAGAATTAACCCAAAATTTATTTCGACTGGATCTTCATTAATCTTCCTGAAGGGAGATTATTTTTTTCCGGAGGGCGTATTTGATCAGGTCAGCCCGGTGATGGATATTGATTTTCCGCATCAGATTGGCTTTATGGGTATCCACTGTCTTTGGACTTAATCCCAAAATTCCAGCGGCTTTTTTCACGGTATACCCTTCAGCCAAAACCTTGAGCACCTGAATCTCGCGGTCCGTCAGCAGGTCACGGGCTTTCTCATCGGCGTGTTTGACCTTGTTGGCGCATTGCTCAATAAATTGAACCATTCGGCCGGGTCCCAGATAGATTCCACCTTGTATAACCACCGATGCCGCAAGGGCCAGATCTTTCCCTGAAAAATCCTTTTCAAAAATAGCTCTCACACCCGCTTTTAAAAACTGAAGCCATTCATTCACGGCGAACTCCGCCGGGATGATTAATAGTTGAGAGTCCGGGTGAGATAAATGGATTTTGAGGAGGAATGCGACCTTCTCTTCCTCCACCTGTTGTAAATCAATTAAAACCAATTTGGGATTTAAATCCTTTAACTTTTTCAACCCTTTTTCAATGTCCGATGTCTTAAAAGAAATGGAAATTTGAAATGGCCCGGATACTGAACCTTCAATCTGTTTTGGAATCCGCTCCTCTTTGGCTATGATAACCAACGACAAAAGGCGATTACCCATCATGTCTCCTTTTGTGGGAACACACCTAAATGGTTTACTTTCCTTTCATCAAAAACAAAACCTATTAATAAAAAAAGAAAAAGAAAGTACTTTCAACCTATTAAGTATTGCATAAAAAGTCCATTCTGCATCTGCAGTATTTTTGATCATGCATCTGTAGTAAAAAAATGATGTATAAGGTGGGTTCAAAAAACTAAACCCTTCCCCCCTTATTAAAAGAAGTACTCCATTTTCTTAGGGAGGATTATAAATTAGGGGAGAAAGGTTTTTTTTTAATCTTCTTGAAGTGTAATGATCTTTTTCCGAAGGGCGTATTTGATCAGGTCAGCCCGGTGATGAATATTGATTTTTCGCATCAGGTTGGCTTTATGGGTATCCACCGTCTTAGGACTTAAATCCAAAATTTCAGCGGCTTTCTTAACCGTATACCCTTCAGCCAGAACTTTGAGCACTTGAATTTCCCGATCGGTCAACAGATCGCTGGCTTTCTCTTCGGCGTGTTTGACCTTGTTGGCGCATTGCTCAACAAACTGCCCCATTCGGCCGGGTTCAAAGTAAATCCCTCCTTGGTGAACCACAGACGCAGCAGTGGATAAACTCTTGCTTGAAAATTCACCGTCCAAAATTCCCCTAACCCCTGTTTTCAAAATTTGAAGCCATTCATTCACCGCATACTCTTCAGCAATAACCAAAATGTTCGATTCAGGGTAGGATAACCTGAGTTTGACCAAAAAACCAGTTTTATCCTCTTCAACTTGACTAAGATCGATCAAAATCACGTTGGGGTTCACATCCTTTAGTTTTTTTAATCCCTTCATGACATCTGATGTTTTGAAGGCCAATGAAAGTTGGTTGGGGCCTTGAATCGAATTTTCAATCTGTTTTGGAATGTTTCCTTCACTTCCAATGATGGCAATGGATAAAGTATTTTCGTCCATTTTATTGCTCCTTTCGTTTTTTTTCTAAATTTAAAGTTGTGAATTGCGAACAACCAAAAGAAAAAAAGCTCTATATACTTGGTTTTTAAAGCTTTTTAGATCTTAATCAGGTGCATTGCTTATAACCTAATCTGAACCTCGAAGGCTATATTACTAAGGTAGAACAATAAAGTCCATTCTGCATATGCAGTATTTTTTCCATACATATGCATTATTTAGGGTATTTTTTAAATATTTAGCTTGGAGGAATTTCGATGAAGTTTTTTTGAAAGGCTAAGACCACAGCTTCTAATTTGCTGTGAACTTTTAGTTTCTGGAGTATACGTTGAATATGGGTTCTCACGGTGGCATTACTGAGGTTCAAACTGTCGGCTATCTCTTTTGCCACCATCCCCCTGGAAAGCAGGCATAGGATTTCTATCTCCCGTCGGGTGAGGGGAAGACTTGATACGGGCCCCGCCTTTACACTCCTTGGATCAATTTGAACCCGTTTTCCAAGATTTAAAGAAAGGGGCCTATGAAACTCTGCAAAAGTGTCTTCCACAATGGGGAGGTGTGCTTTTCCTCTCCCTCGGTTGGACTTGGTCTCTTCCTGAAAAACCACAACACCCCCGTAAACATCCCCTTTATCCCCCCTCATGGGGGAAAAATTCGCATGGATTGGAATTTTTTTTCCTGTTTTATCTCTCAAAATGGTTTTGTTATGAAGATTTAGAATGATTCCATCCTGAAAGGCTTTCGATGAGGTTTTTTCAATCTCCACATGGGTTTCTTTATGGAGAATTTCATAAGCAATATCCAAAACCTCGGTTAAATCCTTACCGATGGCTAATTCCTGTTTAACCCCGGTCAGTTGTTCTGCAAGGGGATTCATAAAAATCACCCGGCCTTTTTTATCGGTTGCAATGACCGCATCGGTAACGTTGCTCAATGCCCCAGAAAGCCATTTATTCCGGGTCTCCAATTCCACTTCAATTTTTTGCCGGTGGAGCGAAATTTTAATGGTGGAATTTAATTCTCTCTCCTGGAAGGGTTTAATCAAATATCCATAAGGACCCGTCTGTTTTGCTCTTTGAAGGGTAGTCTCATCCGCAAAGGCCGTCAAGAACACTACCGGGATTTTGAGCTGGTCCTTGATATGCCTTGCGGCTTCAATCCCATCCATTCTTCCTTTTAAAAGAATATCAATTAAGACGATATCCGGTTGGAGGTGTTCCGCCGATTTTAAGGCCCCCTCACCGGATGCCTCAATCACCGGAACATGATAGCCAATTTTTTTCAACGCTTTTTGCAAATGCTTGGCGACAATCGTCTCATCCTCAACAATCAGAACCGTTGTTTTATCCGTGGTCTTTTCCTTCATCGATTCCCTTCTCTCTTAAGATTTTGGAAAAACAATTTTAAATTCGGTTCCCCTATTCCGTTTCACAGAAATCCCTCCACCCAATTGTTCCACCAGAGCGCTTACAATCTGCAAACCCAGGGATTGAAAATCGTCAATTTTTATTTTCTTAGGAAGTCCAATCCCATTATCCCTTACGATCAAAGACACTTTTCGGTTTCCATCATCATATTTAAGGCTGACAAGGATTTCCCCCTTTTTATTACGGGACGGAAAAGCGTACTTTAAGGAATTGGAAACCAATTCATTGATGATTAATCCACAAAGAATGGCCCCATCCACGTTTAAAGGTATTTTATTGATTTTTAATCTTAGGGTTATCCTTCCTAAATCAACCCCGAAGGAATGAAACAGTTGCCCCGTTAATGTTTGAATGTAATCAACCAAATCAATAGTCGTCAAATCTTTTGAATGCACCAGGGCCTCATGAATGAGCGCAATGGAGTGGATTCTGTTTTGATATTCTTTTAAGATTTCAAGTGATTTTTTATCCGTGAGAGACTCCGCCTGGAGACCCAGAAGACTGGAAATAACCTGAAGATTGTTTTTCACCCGATGATGGACTTCCTTAAGAAGAACCTCTTTCTCCGCAAGGGATGCCTGAAGCTGTCTCGTACGCTGTTTCACACGAATTTCTAAATCCTCGTTGAGCTTTTTGATTTGATCTTCCGCCTGTTTTCGTTCATATATATTCTTGAACGTTACCACTGCACCTACCACATTGCCTTTTTCATCTTTTATTGGAGTACTAATATATTCGACGGGGAAGCTTGTTCCATCCTTCCTCCAGAAAACATCATTTCCTTCATTATGAACAGTCCCATCCCTAAAAGCTGCATAGATAGGACACTGTTTTTGATGAAAAGGTTTACCGTTCAACTTTGTGTGATGCACCACCCCATGCATGTCCTTCCCTATTAAATTCTCAGGTCTCCATCCGACCATTTTTGCAGCGGAAGGATTAATGAAAGTGACCTTCCCTTCTAAATTCACGCCATAAATCCCTTCTCCAGCCGAATTCAGAATCATTTCGTTATGATGACGAAGCTTTTCCAAATTCTCCTCAGCACGCTTTCGTTCTATGGCCGCAGCAATAAGATTCGATACGCTCTGCAAGAATTCGACATCATTTTTTGAAAAAGTTCGGGGGTTCTTGGAATGTGCCCCCATGACGCCAATTGCTCTCCCTTGAGAGATCATGGGCACACTTAAACCAGAAACAACCCCATGGTCAACCAGCAAAAAAGGGCTTTTAAAGCGTTTCTCCTTTTCAAAATTTTGAACAATGATTGGGCCAGTGAGAAGGGTATACCCTGCTTGTGATTTTTTATCATTTAAAACCTGTGCTTTTCCCACCAATCCTTTTTTCCATCCCACACCGGCTTCCAATATGAATGAACTTTTATCTTTTGAAAGCAAAAGAACTTTGCATAATTCGACTTCGAGTGTTCGAGCCACCATTTTTACCGCTTTTTGCAAGACCTTTTTTAGTAATAATGGTTCCAAACAAAGCCTTCCGATTTCATTTAACACCAATAGTTGCTGTTCCCTCTTTTTTAAGGAAATCTCCGATCTTTTTTGTTCAGTGATATCTGATACAAAACCTTCAATATGGAGAAGCTCGCCCAGATCCGAATAAACCCCTCTTCCCCTTTCCCAAACCCACTTTATTTCATTTGATTTGGTGATGATTCGATATTCAGCTTCGAACGGTTCTTTCCTCTGCAATTCTTTTTGAACTTCTTCCCATACCCACGCTTTGTCCTCGGGATGGGTTTTATCCACACAGTTAATCGTTCGCTCAACCAGATATTCTTCTGCGGAATAACCCGTTACCTCAAAAACACCCTTACTGATAAATTTAAGGGACCAACCCGGATCATTTTTACACTGATAGGCATAACCGGGCAGATTACTCAAAAGGGTTGAGAGCTTTCGCTCGCTTTCCTGAAGAGTCTCTTCGTTTTTTTTCCTTATCATTATTTCTTCCTGCAGATCCTTGGTCCTCTCCTGAAGTTTTTTTTCCAACCGGTACAAATAATCCTCCCGATCTTTCTCCTTCGAAATATCCATTCCCCGAAGTTGAAATCGGGCGATTGCTAATTCTATGGAATAGGTCAGTTGGGTTAGGTATCCGTCCTCTTTTACAAGGTAATCAGATGCCCCTAATTTTAATGCAGAAACTGCAATATCCTCATCACCTTTTCCGGTAAACATAATAAAGGGAAGATCGATGTTGCTATGTCTGGCTTCTCTAATAAATTCAAGACCGCTCATATCAGGCATCCGAAGATCGGCCATAACAAGATCAAATGAACCATTATCTCCAAGGCGCTTAAGTCCCTCCGCACAGCTTCGGATCGGGGTTACAAAAATATGAGGGGCGTGTTGTTTGAAATGCTCTAAGGTAAGGTCAATATCATTTGTGTTGTGTTCCACATAGAGGATATTTCGGGGCGAAGGGCTCCTGCTAAAATTCATTTTTCCATGGGTTTTATGCTCTAAGACAACCCTCCGTATTACCGTGGCAATGGACAGAAAGTACCCATCACACTTGGGAATATAATCCGCCGCCCCCAAACGGAGTAATTTTATAACCAACTCTTCGTCTCCTGCCCCCGTCACGACCACAACCGGAAGCAAAACCCCGTGGGAAACCAGTTTTTGGAGAATATCAATTCCAAGTGTATCCGGTAATTGATAATCTAGCAGAAGAACGTCATAGGACTTTTTTTGAAATTTTTTCCAAAACTCTTCCCCCGTACCCACAATATCAATTTCAAACTCAGCCCCATCCCGTTTTAATTGCTCCCGTGTTAAATCAGCATCATAGGGATTGTCTTTCGCATAAAGGACTTTTATGGTTTTATTCATAAAATATTTACCCCAACAGACTAACCGATGAGAAATTTTAAAAAATGGCCAAAAACATTTTAAACCCGTGCTTTCTTAATTTTGAATTTCAACATAAAAACGTGATCCTTGCCCTGGTTGGGACTCCACCCAAACCTTACCCCCCTGTTTTTCCACTAACTTTTTTACAATGGACAGGCCGGCACCCGTCCCAGGGTAATCCTCATCCTTGACTAAACGGGAAAAAAGCTCCCATATTTTATCTTTGTGCTTCATATCGAACCCTATTCCATTGTCCCCAATTTCAAACCGATACCCCCCTGGCATGGGTTCCCCTTTAATTTTAAGGGTCTTCGTGTAATCGAGTGGGCAAAAATTGTTAAAAAGTGTTTAAGGTCCATACAGGGCAAGGGTCAAGTCAAAATCATTCTGTGGTTGAAGCCTTTGAAGTATTAGAGGTTCCTGCAAAATCCAGTTCGTCATTCCCGAATGGTTTTATCGGGCCCGCCTGCCGGCAGGCAGGAATCCGATATGGCTCCTTAAAATCAACATCTTCTGGATTCCCGCTTTCGCGGGAATGACGGGAAGGGCCTGGATTTCCGCTTTCCCCTGCCTGCAAGTGCCCGCCGGACAGGCGGGTAATGACAAAATTTACCCACTCACTTCCACGATGAGCC